>JBBSDI010000052.1:0-15111 GCA_038249585.1 Lysobacterales bacterium
AAGCCGGCGAGCAAAGCGGCGGCGAAGTCGGCGCCCGCGCCGGTGGCAGCGGCCAAGGCGGCACCGGCGAAAGCAGGACCAGCGGTAAAGGCGGCGCCCAAGGTCACCCAGGTGGTGGTCGCGGCACGCCATATGCACGTGCAGCCGCGGCCGGCGCCCGGTGGTGCGGTCGCAACGGCCGTGGCGGTGAGCAAGGCCCGCGAGGCGGCGATTCCCGTACGTGCCAGTCAGCGCAAGCCGCTTTCGCCGATCGTGGTGGCCGGCGACGAACGCGTGCGCCCGGACTTGCCGGCCGGCTACAAGCCGACTGCGCGCGATCCGTACATGAATTCGCTGCAGGTCGAGTATTTCCGGGCCAAGCTGATGCAGTGGCGGACCGACCTGGTGGAGGAATCGAAGCAGACCATCGACAATTTGCGCGACGAGGTTCGCGATGTCGGCGACGAAGCCGAGCGCGCCACCCGCGAAACCGAGAACTCGCTGGAGCTGCGCACGCGTGATCGCTATCGCAAGCTGATCTCCAAGATCGACAAGGCCCTGCGCCGGATCGAAGACGGCGAGTATGGCTATTGCGAGGAAACCGGCGAAGAGATCGGTCTGGAGCGTCTGGAAGCGCGGCCGATCGCCACCATGTGCCTCGATGCACAGGAGCGCTGGGAGCACCGCCAGCGCCAGATGGGCGAATGAGCACAGACCACGGCTGGATGTGTTTCGCGCGCGCCCGGGAACTGCCGGGCGCGCGCTGCAGCTGATCAGCGCACGATCAGATCCCACCCCGCTTTCGGCTTGAACCGCGGGCCGTATCTGACCGCCAGGCTCTCAAGCCGCGCCTTTACCGCGTCGACGCCGGTTTCGCGCACGAACTGGATCGGGCCACCGCGAAACGGCGCGAATCCGGTGCCGAAGATCACCCCGGCATCGAGCAGGTCGGCGGAGTCGACCACGCCCTCGGCCAGACAGGCCACCGCTTCGTTGACCATCGGCAATACCAGCCGGTCGGCCAGATCGTCGGGCGCCACGTAGTCTTTCGGTACTTCGGGTTTGACGGGTCGGCCGTCTTTCCAGGTGTACAGACCCTGGCCATCCTTCTTGCCGCGGCGACCGGGCGCGATCGCGCCGTCGAGACCCTTGGGCAGGTCGAGCCCGAGGAATGGCGCGAGGATCTTGCCGACCGCGGCGGCCACGTCGAGCCCCACCGTATCGATCAGTTCGATCGGACCCATCGGCATGCCGAACTGCTTGGCTGCGCGATCCAGCACTGCACCGGGTACGCCTTCGGTCCAGGCGGTTACGGCTTCGAGCATGTACGGCATCAGGATCCGGTTGACCAGGAATCCGGGGCTTGCCGCCACCGCGATCGGCAGCTTGTCGATCGCGCGCACGAAGCCTTGCAGGCGCTGCACGGTGTCCGCTCCCAGCGCGCTGTGCCGCACGATCTCGACCAGCGGCATCTGCGCGACCGGATTGAAGTAGTGCAGTCCTGCGAAGCGGGCAGGATCGATCAGCGTCGCGCGCAAGCTGTCGAGCGGGATCGAGGAGGTGTTGCTGACCAGCAGGGCGCCGGGCTTCAGGCGCGGCTCGATCGCTGCATACAGCGCCTGCTTGGCCTCGAGGTTCTCGAAGATCGCCTCGATCACCAGATCGGCGTCCGGCAGCCGTGCGCCGTCCACGTCGGCCAGCAGGCGCGCGCGTGCCTCGGCGATCCGCGGCGCGGTCTTCAGGCGTTTGGCAAACAGTTCGCCGGCGCGGTCGAGGGCAGGCTGGATGTACTTCAGTTCACGATCCTGCAGGCTGACCTGCAAGCCCTGCAGAGCGCACCACGCCGCGATGTCGCCGCCCATCACGCCGGCGCCGACCACGTGCACGTGCGCGATGCCATGGCTGTCCTTGCTGCCCTGGCCCTTGAGCGCCTCCTGCAGAAAGTACACGCGCACCAGGTTCTGTGCGGTCGGCGTGGCGGCCAGCCTGGCCACCGACCGCGGCTCGACGCGCAGCATCGCGCGCACGCTGCCGCCATGCCGGCGCCACAGATCGATCATCGCGAACGGTGCGGGGTAGTGCTTTGGATTCGCCTTGCCCGCGACCTGCTTGCGGATCAGCACGGCGAGCACCTGGCGCACCGGCCACAGGTTGGTGGCCCACGCCGTGAAACGTTGCGCCAATGGCCGGGTCGGGCGTCGCGCGAGCAGGCCGCGCGCGGTATCGAGCAGCGCGGCTTCGTCGCAGACCTCATCGACCAGCCCGATCGCGCGCGCCGCGCTGGCCGACAACGCGCGGCCGGTGAGCATCATGTCGAAGGCTTTTAGCGCGCCGACCAGGTGCGGCAGGCGTGCGCTGCCACCCCAGCCCGGCTGGATGCCCAACAGCACCTCGGGCAGGCCGATGCGGGTCTTGGGATCGTTGCTCGCCACCCGCCAGCGACAGGCGAGCGATATCTCGGTGCCGCCGCCCATGCACACGCCGTGGATCGCTGCCACCGTCGGGCAGCGCAGCGCTGCGAGCGCATCAAAGGCGCGATGGCCGCGCTGGATCGCATCCAGCACCTGGCCCTTGCGGGCGAAGCTCTCGAACTCGCGCAGGTCGGCGCCGACCACGAAGCTGGCCGGCTTGCCGGAGCGCAGGATCAGGCCCTTGGGTGGTTCCAGCGCGACCCGTTCGAGCAGGCAGAGCAGTTCGTCGAGCACTTCGCGCCCGAGACTGTTGGCGGATGCTTCAGCGCGGTCGAGGGTCAGGATCAGGATCTCATCGGGACCCAACTGCGGGTGCCAGTGGCGAAAGCGCAGGCCTTCGAACATACGGACTCCAGTCGGCAAAGCGGCGTGGCGTAGGGCGATGAGACTATCATCGCCGTTCGTGGAGGTTTCCTGCGACCGCGCGCCCAAGTAAGGTAGTCGGGTGGAAAAGCGCATAGCATCCAATGCCGCCGAGCCCGGTCCGGTGTTCGTCACCCCGCAATTGTTCGAGCGGATTGTGGCCTCGCCGCGTGCCTTGATCGCGATCGACACCCAGCGCGGCGAGGAAATTCTCGGACAGTTCCGCCATTTCGCGGTGCGCAGCGGCAATTCGATCTACGCCTTCGGCGATGGCTTGGGCATCATCAGCCTGCGCGAGGGCGGGGTCTCGGCACCCGGCAGCGCGCGCCTGCCCGAGGCGCTGCGTTTCATCCAGACCAGTCCGCAGTTCGGAGTGTATTTGTTCCTGGAACTGGCCAGCCAGCTGCGCTATTCGCCGCTGCGCACGCAGGTCCTTGCATTGCTGCGCCAGATCGGTCGCACTCGCAACGCCGGCGGCAACGTGCGCAAGGTGGTCCTGATCGATGCGCGGGTCAGCTTCTCCGAAGGGGTCGACGACCTGATGGAGCGCTTCACCGACGATCCGGGCGGCGGGCGCCGCCTGCGTCTGCGCGACGGGCGTTGGCTGATCCGATGAGCCGCCGATTGATTCGCGGCGCGGTGCTGGTCGTGGTGCTCAACCGCGACGATCGGCGCGCACTGTTCGATACCCTCGATTCGTATGAATTCGACGCGATCTACACCGCCAAGGACTTCGTGCAGGCGCACGCGTTCCTGGCCCAGTCGCCGCGCCTCGATGCGGTATTGCTGGAGTTTCGCGGCGAGGCGAACGATGCGTTGGCGTTGTGCCGCGCCCTGCGCGAATCCGGCAGTCGCGTGCCCGTGCTTGGCATCGCGGACGCGGCCGATCTCGCCGATCGCTGGCGTTTCGAGGACGAGCCGATCGAAGTCACCGATTGGTTGCGCAGCCCGGTGCTGGGGCAGGAGGCACTGCATCGCCTGCAGCGCGTACTGGGTGCCCGGCAAATGCCGTCGGCGCAGGCCGCTGCAAACGCCGATGATGGCGCGACGCCTGCCGCGGTCTTGCACGATGGCATCGATTTCCGTCTGATCTTCGACCAGCACCCTGACGAGGGCGTGCTGTGGGACAGCGAGAGCGGGCGCATCGTCGAGGTTAACCAGGCCTTCGTCCGGCGCACCGGCTTCACCCGCGAGCAGGTCATCGGGCGCGTGGTCGATAGCCTCGACCTGACCCACGATCCGGCAGCCCGGCATGCGCAGCGCCAGGCCGTGCGGCACAGCGGCATGACCCGCTTCCGCTGCGAGAAGCCGGCGGCGGACGGCAGCAGCTACCTGGTCGAGGCTGTTGCGCGCAGCGTCGATGCCGCCAACTCGACCCTGGTGTTGACCAGTTTCCGCGATGCGACCGCCCAGCGCGCGCTGCACGAGGCCTTGCAGGCCGCAGTCGCAGTCGGGCGCATGGGCGCCGGCCTTGCGGTCGATGCGAGTGCGGCCCTGGTCGAATGGTTGCAGCCGGACGTGGTGTGGGTGGTCGAGCGCACCGGCGACCCCGCGGATGCGGTGGAGATCGTGCATCAGGTCGGTTCGGCGGAGCTGCCCGAAGGATTCTGGGTCGATGTGTTCCGCCGCCTTCGCGGCGGCGAGCCGGTCGTGCATGCCGAGAATGCAGCGCTTGCACTGGGTACCGACAAGCCTGCCGGCGCTGCCGGGTTCCAGGCCTTCGCAGCGGCGCCCATCGTCGATCAGCGCCTGAGTCAGGTTGGTGCGGTAGTGGTCTGCGCACAGCGGCCGCTGAAGTCCGATGGCTTGCGCGAAGTGCTGGAGGTGGCCGCCGCGCGGATCGGGCTGGAGATCGAACTCGAGCGCGCACGCGCGATGGGTCGCGCGCAGGGCTTGCAGGATTCGCTGACCGGTATGCCCAATCGGCTGCTGTTCAACGATCGCCTCGACACCACGATCAAGGAAGCGCATCGCACCGGCGAGATGTTCGCGGTGCTGTTCGTCGACCTCGACCGCTTCAAGAACATCAACGACAGTCTCGGCCATGCGGTGGGCGACGAGGTGCTGATCGCGGTCGCCAAGCGCCTGCGCGGCAGCGTGCGCGCCTCCGATACGGTGGCCCGCTACGCCGGCGACGAATTCACCCTGATCCTGCGCCATGTCGTGCAGCGCGACGACGTGCTGCGCATCGCCGACAAGATCTGCCGCGTGCTGGAATCGGCGCTGACTCTTAGCGACGGGCGGGAGCTGCAGATCACCGCCAGCATCGGGATCAGCTTTTATCCGGACGATGCGGCCTCGGCGGACAAGATGCTGCAGCATGCCGACGTGGCGATGTACAACGCCAAAGGAATGGGTCGCAACACCTACCAGACCTATGTCGCGGTGCCCGAAGAGTCGCACCAGCAGCGCCTGGCGCTGGAGGCCAAGCTGCGCCAGGCCGAGCGCAGCAACGAGCTGCGGGTCTACTACCAGCCGCAGATCGCCGCCGACAGCGAGGATGTGATCGGCATGGAGGCGCTGATCCGCTGGGAGCATCCGGAGCTGGGCATGATCAGCCCGGGCTTCTTCATTCCGCTGGCCGAGGAGACCGGGTTGATCGTGTCGATCGGCGAGTGGGTGCTGCGCCAGGCCGCATTCGATACCCGTCGCTGGCAGGATCGCTTTCGCCTGCCGCTGCGGATCAGCGTCAACCTGTCGGCGCTGCAATTGCGTCAGCCCAACCTCATCGAAGTCGTGCGCAGAGCGCTCACCGACAGCGGCCTGGACCCGAGGACGCTGGAGCTGGAAGTCACCGAGAGCATCAGCGTCAAGTCGATTCCCAACCTGCTGGAAACCCTGCAGGGCTTGCGCGAGCTGGGCCTGTCGATCGCGATCGACGACTTCGGTACCGGGCAATCCTCGCTCGACTATATCCGTCGATTCCCGGCCGACCGGATCAAGATCGATCAGGTTTTCGTGCGCAACATCGGCGTCGACCCCGACGACGAGGCGATCGTACGCGCCACCATCCACATGGCGCACAGCCTCAACCTCGGGGTGGTCGCCGAAGGGGTGGAGTACGAAGAGCACTTTGCTTTCCTGCGCGAGCACGGTTGCGAGGAACTGCAGGGATTCCTGTTCTGCCGGCCGCTGCCGCCGAACACCTTCGAGACCATGCTGGCCGAGCGCGAGCGCCTGCTCGCCGCCGGCGCGGTAACCGGCGGCTGATCTGGACGCGCACGCAGCGTCGGCTGCCGATGCGTTGCATCGATGCGCGCTGAACTTTCGCGCAAAGCTGCGGTCCATGCGAGCGGACCTGTTTCGCAAGCGTTGTCAGATTCGCGTTCGAGTCGATGAACGAAGGCCTGGCGGCATGGCCCGCCGGGTTGCCGGCGCGGGGCGGCCTGTCAGCCGCCAGGGCAGGATGTGGTGGCCGCAGGACGCGGCTGCATTCAGCGTCGGGACTGCGAATGGGTGAGAACGAGGTCGATCACGCGCTGGTCAAGCGCGTGCAGGGCGGCGAGAGGGGTGCGTTCGATCTACTGGTGCGCAAGTACCAGCACAAGGTCATCGGCATCATCTCGCGCTATGTGCACGACTGGGCCGAATCGCAGGACGTGGCGCAGGAAGCGTTCGTCCGCGCGTATCGCGCGATCGGGAACTTTCGCGGCGAAAGTGCGTTCTATACATGGTTGTACAAGATCGCGACCAACACGGCGAAGAACTGGCTGGTTTCGCAGGGACGCCGCCCGCCCACCGACGATGTGCAAGTGGACGACGCGGAGCACCTCCAAGCCGCAGGCCGACTCAGGGACAGCTCGACGCCGGAACGCGAGATGGTGCGGCAGGAAATCGAGGCTGCGGTCACCGCCGCAGTCGAGGCCCTGCCGGAAGAATTGAAGTTGGCGATTACCCTGCGCGAAGTCGATGGCCTCAGTTACGAAGAGATCGCCGAGTCCATGAGCTGTCCGATCGGTACCGTGCGTTCGCGGATCTTCCGCGCCCGCGAGGCGATCGACCTACGCATCCGTCCCCTTCTGAGCGATACCGAAGCCGAATGAGCATCGATCCCAACAGCATCGATTCCAGCAGCATCGATTTCAACTTGCGCGAGCAGTTGTCGGCGCTGGCCGATGGAGAGCTCGGTCCCGATCAGACGCGGTTCCTGCTGCGCCGACTCGATGCCGAGCCCGAGCTTGCCGCATGCTGGCAGCGCTACCATCTCGCGCGGGCCTGCCTGCGCCGCGAACCGGCCTTGCTGCCGGACCCCTCGTTCGCTGCCGCAGTGAGCGCGAGGTTGGTCGATCAGCAACGGCCGGCTGCTAGTCGCTCATGGCTGCGCAGTGCGGCCGGTGGTGCGATCGCGGCCGGCGTCGCCGCTGCGGCGCTGTTCGCGATCGCCACGCCGCCGCAGGATGCTGGTTCCGGGCCGCAGCTGAGCAGTGTCGCGCCGGTGCGTACGAATGACCTCGAACTGCGCCAGCCCGTGCAGCGCGTGAGCGATCGCGTGTGGGCGCCACTGCCGGTATCGGCGCCGATCGATCCGCAACTGGAGGGCTATTTCCTGCGGCACAGCGGTGCTGCCGCATCGGCGCCGCGCGGTGGTTTCGTGCCCTATGTCTACGTGGTGGCGACGCCCGCGTCGGTACCCGCGCAGATCCCGCTGGGTGACTCAGCGGCGTCGCCGCCTTCACGATGAGCGCCTCGCGCGGCGTACTTTTCGTCTTGCTGGCAATCGCCGGACCGGCGTTCGCGCAGCCGGCACAGGATCCCGCAGCCCTGCTGGAGCGGATGGTGCAGGCCCTGCAGGGTCTGGAGTACGAGGGCACCTTCGTGTACGTGCATGAGGGCCGGGTCGACGCGGTGCATGTCACCCGCACTCTCGGGCCGAATGGTCCGATGGAGCGGCTGGTGAGCCTCAGCGGCGATCGTCGAGAAGTGCTGCGCGAGCCCGGCGGACTGCGCTGCCTGACCCGCGGCGGTACCGTGGTCGCCAGCGCTGGCGCGCAGGCGTCGACCTTGCCCGACCGTCTGGCCAACATGGCGCAGTGGCGCGAGCACTATCGGATGTCGATTGCCGGCACCGATCGGGTGGCAGGCTACGAGGCCACCGTGGTCGACGCAGCACCGCTGGATTCGCTGCGTTACGGCTATCGCCTGTGGCTCGATCGCGCCACCGGCATGCTGCTCGCGTCGATGGTGCGCGAGGCTTCTGGTGCGCCAGTGGAGCAACTCGCCTTTACGCAGCTTCGGTTGCAGCAGGCTCCCGATGGCGCGACGTCCGCAGCACCCGCCGCTGCCTCGTCGGTACAGCCGACAACGCCATCGCGCTGGCGCGCGGCCGCAATGCCAGCCGGGTTCACGCTGGTCTCGCGGGTGCAGGCCGAAGATGATGCCGAGCATCTGCTGTACTCCGACGGACTGGCCAGCGTATCGATCTATGTCGAGCCCAGCGGGCGCGGACTGCTCGGCGCATCCCGGCGCGGTGCGGTCAATGCGTTTGGACGCGCCGGCGAAGGCGCCCATGTCGTGGTCATCGGCGACCTGCCGGCGACTACCGTGGTGCAGATCGCCGAGTCGGTATCTCGCGGAGACTGAAAGGCATGTTCGAACGCCGTATGCGCGTGGTGTCGATCGACGACAGCGGCGTCGGCTTGGCGGCGGTCGCCGCCTGCGACGGCTGCGCGCGCTGCGCCGGCCGCTGCACCGGGGTGCTGTCGGGTCTGGGCGAATCTCTGCCGCTGCAGGTCGAGCATGGCAGGTTGCCGGGTCATCCCAGGATTGGCGATGAGTTGTACCTGCGCGCGGATTCGCGCGCCCTGGCGCGCGCTTCGTGGCGCGTTTATGGCAGCGCGGTGCTCGGCCTGCTGGCGGGCGCCGGGTGCGGCGCGCTGCTCGCCATGCTGCTCGATGTGCCACGCGATCCGGCGGTCGCGGTGCTCGCGGTGATCGGCGTCGCGATCGCCGCGCGTGCCGCGGGCTTGCGATCGCGTGCAATGCCCCCAATCTTCAATTTCCGTCCTCTATCCCCACCGGTTGAATCCTGACGCCATGCATTACGCCCAACGCCTTGTTGCCGCTTTCGTCGTATTCGGTGCACTTGCAGTTGCCGGCAACGCCGCAGCCCAGTTGCCCGACTTCGTGCCGCTGGTCGAGAAGAACACTCCGGCGGTGGTCAACATCACCGCACGCAAGGGCGCGGGCAACGCCGGCGATGATCCGTCCGCGATCAGCCCGGAGGATATGCCGGAGCTGTTTCGGCGCTTCTTCGAGCCCGGCGGGCCGAATCCGCACGGCGGAATGATGCCCGAGCGGGTTTCCGGCGGCTCCGGGTTCATCATCTCGGCCGACGGCTACATCCTGACCAACCACCACGTGGTCGACGACGCCGACGAAGTCACGGTCCGTCTGAAGGACCGCAGCGAATTCACCGCGAAGGTCGTCGGCTCCGATCCACAGAGCGACGTCGCCCTGCTCAAGATCCAGGCCACCGGCTTGCCCACGGTGACCCTCGGCAATTCGGATCTGCTCAAGCCCGGCCAATGGGTGGTGGCGATCGGATCGCCGCTGGGACTCGACTATTCGGTCACCGCCGGCATCGTGTCGGCAGTCGGCCGCAGCAACCAGTTCGACGCTACCCAGCGCTATGTGCCCTTCATCCAGACCGACGTCGCGATCAACCGCGGCAATTCCGGCGGTCCGCTGTTCAACCTCGATGGCGAGGTGGTGGGAATCAACTCGCAGATCCTGTCGACCAGTGGCGGCTCGATCGGGCTGTCGTTCTCGATTCCGGTCAATCTGGTCAAGACCGTCTCCGATCAGCTGCGCACCAAGGGCAGGGTCTCGCGGGGCGTGCTCGGCGTGAACATCCAGTCGGTCACCCGCGAGTTCGCCCAGCAGCTGGAGCTGCCGCGGATCGGCGGCGCGCTGGTCACCGGCGTGAACATCAGCTCCGCGGCCGAAAAGGCGGGGGTCAAGGCCGGCGACGTGATCTTGAGCTACAACGGCAGCAGCATCGGCGATTCCAGCGATTTGCCGCCGATGGTCGGCGCCACCGCGCCGGGTGCGCGCTCGACCATCAGCGTGTTCCGCGATGGCAAGACGCTCGACCTGCCGATCGTGGTCGGTGAACTGGTGAACGATATCCCGGCGCCCGCGCGCGAGACCGCCACTGCGCCCGCGCCGCGCTCCGCACTCGGGATCACCGTGCGTGCGCCGACCGCCGAGGAACGCAGCCGGTTGGGCGGTCAGGAAGGGGTGGTGATCGAGCAGGTCACGGGTAACTCGGCGCGGCGTGCCGGCCTGCAGCCTGGCGACGTGATCCTGATGATCTCGCGGCAGCGGATCGGCAGCGTGGCCGAGTTCGAGGCCGCCGCCAAGGCACTGGGTGAAGCGCAGACGGCGATGCTGCTGGTGCGCCGTGGCGAGGGCAGCAGCTTTATCGCCATCCGACCTGAGCCTAGGAGCCGCTGAGGCCTGCCGGACCTCCGAGCTCACACCGTCGCGCGGCGTGCTGTGCCGCTGCGCGACGGTCTTGTCGCGCCCGTGATCGTGGTTTCTGCGATAATGCCGCGTCTTTGATCTGGCCTGCTCCGCGCGGCCCGCGGGCACCCGACCAATGAACCACATCCGCAACTTCTCGATCATCGCCCACGTCGACCATGGCAAGTCGACCTTGGCCGACCGCATCATCCAGATCTGCGGCGGCTTGTCCGAACGCGAAATGGAGGCCCAGGTGCTCGACTCGAACCCGATCGAGCGCGAGCGAGGGATCACCATCAAGGCGCAGTCGGTGTCATTGCCGTATACCGCGCGCGATGGCAAGACCTACATGCTCAACTTCATCGACACCCCCGGGCATGTCGATTTCTCCTACGAGGTGTCGCGTTCGCTGGCCGCCTGCGAAGGCGCGCTGCTGGTGGTGGATGCCGCGCAAGGCGTCGAGGCGCAGTCGGTAGCCAACTGCTACACGGCCGTCGAGATGGGTCTGGAAGTGATCCCGGTACTGAACAAGATCGACCTGCCGACCGCCGACCCGGAAAAAGTGAAGCTGGAAATCGAAGCCGTGATCGGCATCGATGCCACCGATGCGATCTCGATCAGCGCCAAGACCGGGCTCAACGTGGTCGATGTGCTGGAGGCCATCGTGGCCCGCATCCCGCCGCCGAAGCCGCGCGGCACCGACCGCCTGCAGGCCCTGATCATCGATTCGTGGTTCGACAATTACCTCGGCGTGGTGTCGCTGGTGCGCGTGATGCAGGGCGAGATCAAGACGCGCGACAAGATCGTGGTGATGACCACCGGGCGCACCCACGAGGTCGAGCAGGTCGGTGTGTTCACGCCCAAGCGCACGGTCACCCAGCGCCTGGGCCCGGGCGAGGTGGGTTTCGTGTGTGCATCGATCAAGGACGTCTACGGCGCGCCGGTGGGCGACACCATCACGCTGGCATCGGCACCCGCGGCCGAGGCGCTGCCGGGTTTCCAGGAGATGCAGCCGCGCGTGTTCGCCGGCCTGTTCCCGACCGAAGCCGACGACTACACCAAGCTGCGCGAGGCGCTGGAGAAGCTCAAGCTCAACGATGCCGCGCTGCGTTTCGAGCCGGAAAGTTCCGAGGCGATGGGCTTCGGATTCCGCTGCGGCTTTCTGGGTCTGCTGCACATGGACATCGTGCAGGAGCGCCTCGAGCGCGAGTACGATCTGGACCTGATCAGCACCGCGCCGACCGTGATCTACGAGGTGCTCACCACCGACGGCCAGATCCTGCTGCTCGACAATCCGGCCAAGCTGCCGAACGTGAGCAAGATCGAGGAAGTGCGCGAACCGATCATCCTGGCCAATATCCTCACCCCGCCGGAGTACATCGGCAGCGTGATCAAGCTGTGCGAGGAAAAGCGCGGCGTGCAGCGCTCGATCAACTATCTCGGCTCGCAGGTGCAGATTGCCTATGAGCTGCCACTGGCCGAGGTGGTCCTGGACTTCTTCGACAAGCTGAAGTCGGTCAGCCGCGGCTATGCCTCGCTCGACTACCATTTCGTGCGCTTCGACGCCGGCCCGTTCGTGCGCCTGGACGTTCTGGTCAACGGCGAGAAAGTCGATTCGCTGTCGCTGATCTTGCATCGCGCCAACGCCGACCGCCGCGGACGCGGCCTGGTCGAGAAGATGGGCGAGCTGATTCCGCGGCAGATGTTCGATGTGGCCATCCAGGCCGCGATCGGCGCCCAGGTGATCGCGCGCTCGACGATCAAGGCGCTGCGCAAGAATGTGCTGGCCAAGTGCTACGGCGGCGATGTCAGCCGCAAGCGCAAGCTGCTGGAAAAGCAGAAGGAAGGCAAAAAGCGCATGAAGCAGGTCGGTCGGGTGGAGATTCCGCAGGAAGCCTTCCTCGCCGTGCTGCAGCTCGACTCCAAGGCCTGATCCGGGCGCCTGCCCGGCAATTGCCGCTGGTAGGCTGCGCACCAAGAGCATCCCGCCGGCCTCGCACCGGCTACCTTCAGTTTCGCAACGGGGACACGATGGACAAGCTGGATCTCGACTTTGCCGCCCTGCTGCTGGGGCTGACCGTGTTCACCGGGCTGGTATGGGGTATCGACCACTTCGGCTTCCGGCGCAAGCGGCTTGCGCGCAGCATCGACGCGCGCGAACCGGTGATCGTGGAGTACTGCCGCTCGTTCTTCCCGGTGATCCTGGCCGTACTGTTGATCCGCTCGTTCATCGCCGAGCCGTTCCGGATTCCGTCCAGTTCAATGATGCCGACCCTGTTGATCGGCGATTTCATCCTGGTCAACAAGTTTGCCTACGGGGTGCGGTTGCCGGTGACCAATACGCGGATTCTCGATCTTGGCGATCCGCAGCGCGGTGATGTGATCGTGTTCCGCTTTCCGGAGGATCCGCGCGATGATTACATCAAGCGCGTGATCGGCGTGCCCGGCGACCAGATCGCGTATCGCGACAAGGTCGTCTACGTCAACGGCGTGGCGGCGGAACAAGACGAGGTCGGCAGTTACCAGGGCGAGGGCTCGGGCGTCGACATGACCGGTACCTCGCTCAGGACCGAGCACCTGCCGGGTGCCGAGCACCAGATCCTGCAGCGTCGCAGTACCGCCGGCTTCTACCCGGCCCATGAGGGGCCGTGGACGGTCAAGGATGGCGAGTATTTCGTTTTGGGCGATAATCGCGACCATAGTCAGGACAGCCGCTATTGGGGATTCGTGCCTGAGGCCAATCTGGTCGGCAAGGCGTTCCTGATCTGGATGAACTGGGACAGCCGCAATGGCGGCGTCGAGTTCAAGCGGATCGGCACCCTGATCAAGTAAGGTTTCAGCGGCAATCACCCCTCGTCCAGGAGTCGTGGCAATGCGCAGACCCAACAACCAATCCGGCATCACACTGATCGGCTTCCTGCTGATCCTGATGGTGCTGGGGTTCTTCGCCTTCCTCGGCATGCGCCTGTTCCCGGTGTACATCGAGTACTACGGCCTGCGCCAGGCGATGAAGGCGCTTGCCGCCGAGCCGGGCGTCGCGACCAAGACGCCCGAACAGATCAGGTCATCGCTCGACACCAAGCTCAATTTCAGTTACGTGACCAGCGTGAAGAAGAACAACGTGCGCGTGACCCGGCAGGGCGGCAACTACCTGCTCAACGTGCGCTATGAAGTGCGCGGTCCGCTGGTCTACAACCTCGAATACATCGCCACTTTCGACCACACCGAGACCCTGACCCGCGGCGGCAGCCTGTGAGGCCTCGGCCGGCGTGAGTGGCAGTGCCCAGACCCAGATCGGCCTGCCAGACCGGCTGCGCGGACTGAACCATCGGTTCGGCGATCCGCACCTGCTGCATACCGCGTTGACCCATCGCAGCGCGGGCCGCGCCAACAACGAGCGTCTGGAGTTTCTCGGCGATGCCGTGCTGGGCATGATCGTGGCGCAGATCCTGTTCCAGCGTTTCCCGCGTGCCGCCGAGGGCGATCTGACCCGCATGCGCGCGGCTCTGGTTCGCGAAGAGTCGCTGGCCGCGATCGCGCGCGAGCTGGCGCTCGGCGATGCAATCCGGCTCGGCCAGGGCGAGCTGCGTTCCGGCGGGCAGCGCCGCGATTCGATCCTTGCCGACGTGTTCGAGGCGGTGGTGGCGGCCGTCTACCTGGACGCTGGTCTCGATGCGTGTCGCGCCTGTCTGGAGCCGCTGCTGGAGACGCGCGTGGCGGGTCTGGATTCGCAGCCGCTGGCCAAGGATCCGAAGACGCGCCTGCAGGAGTTGCTGCAGGGTCGTGGTCTGCCATTGCCCGCCTATGCGCTGGTCGAGACCGCTGGCGATGAGCATTGCAAGAGGTTCTTCGTGCGCTGCACGGTCGATGCGCTGGGTCAATCCAGTGTCGGCGAAGGCGGCAGTCGACGCGCGGCGGAAGCGCACGCCGCGGCGCTGGCGATCGCGCAGATCGAAAGCGCCGAGCGCGGGGCCGGGCCATGAGCGAGGCGTATCGCTGCGGCTTGGTGGCAGTGGTCGGGCGTCCCAACGTGGGCAAGTCGACCCTGGTCAACGCGATGGTCGGTTTCAAGGTCAGCATCGTGGCGGCCAAGCCGCAAACCACCCGACACCGTATCACCGGCGTACTGACCCGGCCGCACGGCCAGATCGTGTTCGTCGACACGCCCGGTCTGCACGATGCCAGCGGCTATGCGATCAATCGCCAGCTCAATCGCGCCGCGCGCAGTGCGCTGTCCGACGCGCAGGTCGTGGCCCTGGTGGTCGACGCCCAGCGCTGGAAGACCGAAGACGAGAACGCGCTGGAGGCGGCGATCCAGATCGGTTGCCCGGTAGTGCTGGTTCTCAACAAGGTCGATCGGATCGCCGACAAGGCGAGCCTGCTGCCGGCGATCGCCACTCTGTCGCGGCGGCATGCATTCGCAGCACTGGTGCCGGTCAGCGCCAGCAAGCGCGACGGCCTGGATCTGCTCGAGCGTACCCTGCTCGCGCTGCTGCCCGAGGGCGAGCCGATCTTTGGCCCCGACGATGTCACCGACCGCAGCGAACGCTTCGTGATCTCCGAACTGGTCCGTGAACAGCTGGTGCGCCAGCTGCACGCCGAACTGCCCTACAGCACCACGGTCGAGATCGAGGCGATCAAGCGCGAGAAGCGCGTACTCAAGATCGCGGCCACCGTGTGGGTGGAGCGCGATGGGCAGAAGGCGATCGTGCTCGGCGCCGGCGGCGAGCAGATAAAGCGCATCGGCACCTTCGCGCGACGCGAGATCGAACGCCAGTTCGAAGAACGCGTGTTCCTGCAGTTGCATGTCAAGGTGCGCGAGCACTGGTCCGAC
>JBBSDI010000053.1:0-14837 GCA_038249585.1 Lysobacterales bacterium
AGAGCGCATCGAGCGCGAAAACCAGGAGCGCGCGCGGGACAAGCGCGAGCGCAGGGCGAAGCTGGCGACGCTGCTCGAAGGCAAGGCGCTCAACGTGGCCGATGCCGATGTTGCGCGACATTTCACCCACGGCAGCAAAATCCGCCGCGTCTATGTCACGGCCGAACAACTGTTGGCACTGAACAACGGCGAACTCGGCGTGGTGCAGAAGGACGGCCGTTACCTGCTGGTCAGCCGCGAGACCGCGCTTGCCACGCACCCGATCAGCGCCGAGGCGATGGTGCTGCTGCCCGATCCCGACGCGTCGGTCGAGGACGATATCCCGCCCGACCTGATCTGGTGATCGCCGACTGCGTGCCGCACGCCTGAGCCGGCGGGCGCAGCGCCGCGTTTACAGCCGGTACTCGTCGACCCGGCGCAGGATTGCGATCTTCGGCATTTCGCGCACGCCCGCTGCCTGCATGCCCGACATCAGTTCGGTCGATGCGAGGAATGCCTGGGCGCGTTCGAGCGAATCCCAGTCCAACGAGACCAGCACATCGTCGTCCGAGCCGTGCTGCAGGTAGACCCGGCAGCTGGTTTCGCCGGCTTCGCGGCGCGCTGCGGCCGCCGCGTCGAATGCCTTCTTCCACTGAGCGAAATCCTTGACCTTGTGGCGCACATCGATGGTGACCATTGGTGTCTCCGCGCTACGGGCGCGCCAAGTATCGACACAGGCATCGCGAATTTGCAACGGGCGGCGGACTACTCGGGATCGTAGTCGAGTATCGGTGCCAGCCAGCGTTCGGCCTGGGTCAGCGACCAGCCCTTGCGCCGCGCGTAGTCGTCGACCTGCTCGCGGGTGATCCGACCCACCACGAAGTATTGCGAGTCGGGGTGCGAGAAGTAGTAACCGCTGACCGCTGCGGCCGGGTACATCGCGTACGATTCGGTCAGCGTGATCCCGATCCGGCCCGGCGCATCGAGCAACTCGAACAGCTTGGCCTTCTCGCTGTGCTCCGGGCAGGCCGGATACCCCGGCGCCGGACGGATGCCGCGATACTTCTCCTCGATCAGGGCATCGGTGTCGAGCGTCTCGTCGGGCGCATAGCCCCAGATCTCGCGCCGCACGCGCGCGTGCAGGGCCTCTGCCAGCGCCTCCGCAAGGCGATCGGCCAGCGCCTTGAGCATGATCGCGCTGTAGTCGTCGTGGGCCGCTTCGAAGCGCGCCACATGTTGCTCGATCCCGATGCCGGTGGTGACTGCGAATGCACCGATCCAGTCGCGCACACCGGTGGCGTGCGGTGCCACGAAGTCGGCCAGACACAAGTCCGGGCGCCCCGGCGGCTTGTCGGCCTGCTGACGCAGGAAGTTCAGCACCGCGATAGGGCGCTGCTCCGCGGAATCGTCGAGCGCATACACCTCGACATCGTCGCCCACGCTCTGCGCCGGCCATAGCCCGACAACCGCCTTGGCGGTCAGCCAGCGCTCCTCGATGAGGCGCTGGAGCATCGCGCGTGCGTCCGCATACAACTCGCGCGCGTGCGTGCCGACCAGCGCGTCGTCGAGGATCGCGGGGTAGCGACCGGCCAGTTCCCAGGTCTGGAAGAACGGGGTCCAGTCGATCCAGTCGACCAGTTGCGCCAGCGGCCAGTCGTCCCAGCAGGTGATTCCCGGTTGCGCGGGCGCCGGTGGTGCATGGTTGGTCCAGTCTCCAGCGAAGCGCTGTGCGCGGGCGCGCGCCAACGGCACCAGCCGTTTGCCGGGTCCGCGGTCCTTGTGGCGTTCGCGGATATCGGCATACTCGGCGCGCAATGTCGCCATGTAGTTCGGCAGCTGGTCCTTGCTGATCAACACCTGCGCTACGCCCACCGCGCGCGAGGCGTCCTTGATCCACACGGTCGGCGCCTTGTAGTGCGGCTCGATCTTCAGCGCGGTGTGCGCCCTTGAGGTCGTCGCGCCGCCGATCAACAGCGGACACGTAAAGCCCTGGCGCTGCATTTCGCGCGCGATGTGGTTCATCTCGTCCAGCGAAGGGGTGATCAGGCCGGACAGGCCGATCATGTCGGCGTTCTCGGCGCGCGCGGCGTCCAGGATGCGCTGTGCGGGCACCATGACGCCCAAGTCGATCACCTCGAAGTTGTTGCAGCGGAGCACTACTCCGACGATGTTCTTGCCGATGTCGTGCACATCGCCCTTGACCGTGGCGAGCACGATCTTGCCGTTGTTCTTGGCGGTATCGCCGCTGCGCGCCTTTTCTTCTTCGATGTACGGAATCAGGTGGGCGACCGCTTTTTTCATCACCCGCGCCGACTTCACTACCTGCGGCAGGAACATCTTGCCAGCGCCGAACAGATCGCCGACCACGTTCATGCCGCGCATCAGCGGTCCTTCGATCACGTCCAGGGGCCGGCTGCTGCTTACCCGCGCCTGCTCGGTATCGAGCTCGACGTACTGGTCGATGCCGTGGATCAGCGCGTGTTCCAGCCGCTTGCCGACATCCTGCTCGCGCCACGCGGTGTTCTCCACCACGATTTCGCCCTTGCGCGACTTGTAGCGGTCGGCGATCGCCAGCAGGCGCTCGGTGCCGTCGGAGCGCCGGTTGAGCACCACGTCCTCGACCCGCTCGCGCAGGTCGGTATCCAGATCGTCGTAGATCGGCAGCGCACCGGCGTTGACGATGCCCATGTCCATGCCCGCGCGGATCGCATGGAACAGGAACACGCTGTGGATCGCCTCGCGCACCACGTTGTTGCCGCGAAACGCGAAGCTGACATTGGATACGCCGCCCGAGACATGGCAATACGGCAGGGTGGCGCGAATCTCGCGCGTGGCCTCGATGAAATCGACCGCGTAGTTGTCGTGCTCCTCGATGCCGGTGGCGATGGCGAAGACATTGGGATCGAAGATGATGTCCTCGGGCGCGAAATCCAGTCGCTCGCGCAACAGATGGTAGGCGCGGGTGCAGATGCCGATCTTGCGCTGCGCGGTATCGGCCTGGCCCTGCTCGTCGAAGGCCATCACCACGACCGCTGCGCCATAGCGCTGCACTTTGCGGGCCTGCGCGAGGAACATCTCCTCGCCTTCCTTGAGCGAGATCGAGTTGACCACTCCCTTGCCCTGCAGGCACTTCAGGCCCGCCTCGATGACGCTCCACTTGGACGAATCGACCATCACCGGAATCCGCGCGATGTCGGGTTCCGCTGCGATGAGGTTCAGAAAGCGCGACATCGCCGCCTCGGCGTCGATCAGGCCCTCATCCATGTTCACATCGAGGATCTGCGCGCCGTTGTTGACCTGTGCCCGCGCCACTTCGACCGCTTCGTCGTAGCGGTCGTCCTTGATCAGCTTCTTGAATGCCGCCGAGCCGGTGACATTGCAGCGCTCACCGATGTTCACGAAGTTGGTGTCGCTGCTGATGACCAGTGGTTCAAGACCGGAAAGCCGCGTGAGGTGCATCCCGCTCATGCGTCGAGCGCCTCGTCGAGCGGGATCGTGCGTGGCGAAAACTGCGCCACCACCGCGTCGATCGCGGCGATGTGCGCCGGTGTGGTGCCGCAGCAGCCGCCAACCAGGTTCAGCAGGCCGGAGGCGGCGAACTCGCGCAGCGTGGCCGCCATCTGCTCCGGGGTTTCGTCGTATTCGCCGAAGGCGTTCGGCAATCCGGCGTTCGGGTGCGCGCTGACCGCGCAGGCCGCCACAGTGGCCAGCACGTCCACATAGGCGCGCAGCTCGGTCGCTCCCAGCGCGCAGTTCAGGCCGATGCTCAATGGTCGCGCGTGCGCGACCGAGTTGTAGAACGCCTCTGCGGTCTGCCCCGACAGTGTTCGACCGGACATGTCGGTAATCGTGCCCGAGATCATCACCGGCATCCGCCAGCCGCTGCCGTCGAACAGCTCTTCCAGCGCGTAGATCGCCGCCTTGGCATTGAGCACATCGAAGATCGTCTCGATCATGATCGCGTCGGCGCCGCCTTCGATCAGGCCGAGGGTCGCCTCGCGATAGGCGACCACCAGCTGGTCGAAGTCGACGTTGCGAAAACCCGGATTGTTGACGTCGGGACTGATCGATGCGGTGCGGCCGGTAGGTCCCAGCACGCCGATCACGAAGCGCGGACGGTGCGGGGTGCGGGCGGTCATCGCATCGCATTCCAGGCGCGCGATGCGCGCACCCTCGCAGTTGAGCTCATGCACCAGATGCTGCAGTCCGTAGTCGGCCTGGCTGATCGCGGTGCTGTTGAAGGTGTTGGTCTCCAGCAGATCGGCGCCTGCCTCGAGGTAGGCGCGGTGCACCGCGCGCACGATGTCCGGCTGGGTGATCGACAACAGATCGTTGTTGCCCTTCAGGTCGCAGGCGTGCGGGTGGCTGCCGTGGGCGTGCGCATCCGGGCGGTCGTGTCCAGCGCCGAAGCGGCTGCCCCGATAGTCGCCCTCGTCGAGTCCGTAGGTTTGCAGCATGGTGCCCATCGCGCCATCGATCACGAGGATGCGTTGCGCCATGGCATCGAGCAGGCGGCAGGTTCGGGTCGGATCTTTCCAAGGCAGTGCGGGCATGGGTGGCAGCAGTCGAATGTTCAGTGGTGGATGGTCGCCGTGCGCGGCTTTGCACAAGCGCCCTTCAGGTCCTTGCCGTTCATGGCTTGTGCGCCAGCAGTGCGAGTACCTCGAAATGGGGCGGACGGCTTTCGCGCGTGGCCAGTTCGCAGGAGTCGACCTGCAGCCCGGCGCGGGCGACGAGCTGGCGCAACTCGCTGGTGGTAAAACCCAGATTGCGGTGATCGAACTCCGCGACGACACCGCGGTGTTGGTGGCGCGCCAAGGTGCACACCAGCAGCCGTCCGCCGCGGCGCAGCACGCGCGCGGCTTCGGCCATCGCCTGCGCAGGACGCTCGCTGTAGGGCAGGGCCTGCATCATCAGCACCAGGTCGAAGCGGTTATCCGGCAGCTCCAGCGTGTGCATGTCGCCACTGCGTACGGTGACATTGCTGCGTTCGGCCAGGCGCGTGGTGGCGGCTTCGACCACCCGCGCGCTGGTATCGATGCAGGTGATCGACTTCGCATACGGCGACAGCAGCTCGGCGTTGACGCCATCGCCCGCGGCCAGGTCGAGCACGTCGCCGAGGTCGAGCAGGCGCACGAATCCGCGAGTCAGGGTTTCCCAGGTGCGGCCGGGCGAATAATGCCGCTCCATGTCGCCAGCCACCGTATCGGCCCAGTTCTGGCGCTGCGCGCGTTTGGCCAGAACGCCCGCCACCCGTTTGGCATCGTCGCGCAGCAGGGCATCGTCGGCTGCTTCACGCAGGGCTTGCCACAGCGTGCGGGTTTCGGCTTCCGCATCGATGTTGTAGCGGTAGTAGGCGGACACGCCGGCGCGGCGATCGCGCACCAGATCGAGTTCGCGCAGCTTTGCCAGGTGGGTCGAGACCCGCGGCTGTGCCAGCCGGGTTGCCGCGGCAAGTTCCGCGACCGTAAGTTCTTCGCGTTCGAGCAGCGCCAGCAGCCGCACCCTGGTCGGGTCGGAGAGCGCGCGCAGAAAGGCAGAACAGCCCGCAAGATCCACGTTTATCTCGATATCGCGATTCAAAGATGGAGCACGATAGTCGGCGCGGGTGGCCAGCGTCAATCGGCGCGGCCCAGGCGCCGAAGTTGCGCAGCGGCCGCGGCGTACTACACTGCACTCCGGTGGAACGGAACCTGGGGGCAGGTATGACAGGGACGATGGAGCGCCGGTGCCGGATACTGTCGCTGCTGCTGCTCGGCATGCTCGCACCGAGCCTGCACGCAGAGGTCTACAAGTGGACCGACCCCAACGGGCGGGTGCACTACTCGGACAAGCCGCCGCCCAAGCAAGCCGACCAGCCGCCCCCTGCGGTCGAAGAACTGCGCATCAAGGATGCTTTCGGCAGCTTCAAGATCCCGACCAGCATGCCGCTGTCCAATCCTGGCGACGCGCAGTCGGTATCGCTGGATCGATTCGCGGTACGCCTGGATTCGGCGAACAGTCGTGAAGTGACGTCCGGGCGGGTGTTTGCCGGAAGCAACTGCGATATCGCGGCCGCCGTGCAGTGGAATGCCGGTGCGCTCGATGCCAGCGAAGCAGACGTAGCATTGGTCGTGGCCGAACGCTTTCGCGGCGTCGGCTGGCCGCTGTCGGCGGCAGGCACCGACGCACCCGCGCGGCTGTCGCTGCAGGCCGAGCTGATCGACCTCAAGCTCGACTTCTGCGTGTACCTGGATGGCAGCTTCCGGCCCGGCAACGAGCGCGCCGCGCGCGCCTACGTGAAGGTGCGCTGGGTGCTTAGCGACAACGACGAGGTGATTTTCCGCGAAGTCTCCGAGGGTGCGAACGACGGCTGGCGCACCGGCGGCAGAATCAGCGATGTGGTCCGTCGTGCAGTGGCCCAGGCAGCCGACAACGTGCTCGCCCAGCAGCGATTCGCCGACGCCATGCGCGGCGCCCCGGACGCCTTCGGCGTGCGCGGCGGGATCGCGACCCGCGACGACGGCGCCGAGCCGACGCCGGTCGCTGTGGGCCTGACCTGGGGCACGGGAGAGGGCCGCTTTCAGGATCGCTCGGAAAACCTGCTGGCCGCCACCGTGACCGTGCGAACCCTGCGCGGCCACGGCAGCGGGGTGGTGGTCGATGCCAAGGGCTATGCGTTGACCAATGCGCATGTGGTCGGCACCGAGCGTCACGTCACCCTGCTCGTCGACGGCCGCTCGGTCGCCGCCCAGGTGGTCAACCGCAATTCGCACACCGATGTCGCTCTGCTGCGGTTCGATGGCGCCCAGCTGATCGCAGCACCGGTCGGGCGCAGCGCCCCGCGGCCCGGCGACACCCTGTTCGTGATCGGCACTCCGCTGGATATTTCACTCAGCCACACCGTGACCCAAGGCATCCTGTCGGCAGTGCGGCACGTCGAGGGACGCAAGCTTTACCAGACCGATGCATCGATCAATCGCGGCAATTCCGGTGGACCGGTGTTCAACGCGGCAGGCGATCTGGTCGCCCTGAGCATGTCCGGATTGTTTTCGCGTCAGGGCGCTTCGATGGGCGTGAGCTATCTGATCCCGATCGATACTGCCCTCGCGGCGGTCGGTGCCAGCGGGGATTGAGCGCGCCGCCCGGGGCCGTCCCGGTTTTCGGACCGAGGCGCCACTCGAGCTTGCACCGTTATCATCGGCCGGCGTTTTCCGGTCCGATCCACAGCAGGGGTTGACGATGGATTTCCGATTCACCGAAGAGCAGTTGATGATCCAGGACATTGCGCGCCGGATCTCCGCCGAACGGATCGCGCCGATCGCCGCCGAGTTCGATCGCAGTGGCGAGTTTCCGTCCGCAACCATCAAGGTGCTGGGCGAGAACGGACTGATGGGCATCGAGGTGCCGCCCGAATACGGTGGCGCGGGTCTCGATGCGATCGCCTATGTACTGGCGATGATCGAGATCGCCGCCGCCGATTGCGCCCACTCGACGATCGTCAGCGTCAACAACACCCTGTATTGCAACGGCCTGCTGAAGTTCGGCAGCGAGGCGCAGAAACACAAGTACGTGACCCCGATCGCCAGCGGGCAGGCGATCGGCGCGTTCGCGCTGACCGAGCCGCAGTCCGGCTCGGACGCGTCGGCCATGCGCATCCGCGCAGTGCGCTCGCCCGACGGCAGCTTCTACACGGTCAACGGCAAGAAGAGCTGGATCACTTCGGGTCCGGTGGCGCGCTACATCATGCTGTTTGCGATGACCGATCCGGCCAAGGGTGCCAAGGGCATCAGTGGTTTCATGGTCGACACCCAGCGCGAGGGTTTCCATCGCGGCAAGAGCGAACCCAAGCTCGGCATCCGCGCCTCCGCAACCTGCGAGATCGAGTTCAGCGACTACCGCATCCCGGCCGAAGACCTGATCGCCAACGAAGGCGACGGCTTCAAGGTCTCGATGGGCGTGCTGGATGCCGGCCGCATCGGGATCGCAGCGCAAGCGGTGGGCCTGTCGCGCGCGGCCTACGATGCGGCGCTGGCGTATTCGCGCGATCGCAAGGCCTTCGGACAGTCGATCGGGTCGTTCCAGATGATCCAGGCCAAGATCGCGGACATGAAGTGCCGGCTTGATGCGGCCTATCTGCTGACCCTGCGCGCGGCGTTCGCCAAGCAGCAGTCGGCAAGCAGCGGGGCACGCTTTTCCACCGAGGCATCGGTTGCGAAGCTGTATGCGTCGGAGGCGGCGATGTTCATCACCCACCAGGCGCTACAGATCCACGGCGGCATGGGCTACTCGAAGGAGTTGCCGCTGGAGCGCTATTTCCGCGATGCCAAGATCACCGAGATCTACGAGGGCACCAGCGAAATCCAGCGCCTGGTGATCGCGCGCAACGAGACAGGGCTGCGCTGAGTCCGGCGTAACGCACTTCGGCATTGCTGCTCGATCCGCGGCGGATCGAGCAAGCAGCCAACATCGCGCTGGCCGCTTCGATGCTCAGTGACGGGTCGGTGTCGATGGACCGCGTACGCCACCGGGCGGCGCCGGCTTGACCACAGCCGGGGATGGAATCTTCGGCGGCGTTGGGCGTTGCGCGCTGCTTTGCGCGGCACCGGCGTTCGCCGGCGCCACTCCGCCAGCGGGCAGCGCAGGCGGACTCGATGCAGCCTTTGGCGTCGGTGGTTTCTCTATCGCAGGGGTCGCCGCATCGGCGCTGCCTTCGCTCGGCCCATCCTTGAGTTTGTGCAGGATCGCATCGAGCGCACGGTCGACGAGGGCGACCTGCTCAAGGATGACCGCCTTCTGTTCCTTCAGCTCCTCCGCCAGCTCGCTGGCGGTCTTCTCGGCGATCTTCAGGCCGTTGCGATTGACGAACAGGTACAGCGCGCGAATGGTGCTGATCCAAAGCAGCTTGGCGCGCTCGCGCGAGCCGTCGTCCTTGACGAACTCGAACCAGGTGCCGGCCTTGAGCGCGCGGGCGATCTTCAGCCAGGTCCCGAGGGCCTCGACCGCGGCGAGATCGACGTCGTCATCGACGCCATGCGCATCGGCTGGGCCGAACACGATTTCTTCGCCGGCGCGTCCAGCGGCAAAGCGCACGCTGAGATCCTCCGGGGGCGCTGGTCGGGCCTGGGGAATCCGCGCCGCGCTCATGTTGCCCTGCTGACGATACATTTCCGCCACTTCGCCCCACAGCTCCTGCAAATGCCCTTCGTGCAGGCCGGTGGCCGCCAGCCCCTGGCGCAGCAGCCGTTGAATCTCCGGCGTCATCTCGCCCAGGCGCACGCGATCGGCGTCGTCCTTTTTCGGCTCCACGCTCCACGCGAAGTCGTCGATGAAGCGGGTTGCCGCGCGCCATTCGGTCGAGTCCTCGCCATGGCGCAGGTAGGTCAACACCAGATAGTTCGACCACTTGCGCGACAGCAGGTCGCGCACCATCGGCGGCAGGTGCTTGCCCTCGAGCTTGGACAGCAGCGCACGCGCAGCGGAGCGCTGCGCGATCTCCAGCCGCTCGCGTCCGCGCGCGGCTTCCGTGGTGCGACGTTCGACCAGCTCGGCGCGCTTGCGGTTCTTCTCGATGAAGTCCGAGAAATCGCCCGACAGTCGCTCGAAGATGCCGGTGTCGTCGTCGAAGTCGCGCAGCAGGGTCGAGACCACTTCCTGCACCTTGTTGTACAGGCGATGGTCCTTGTCCGACTCTTCGCTCCAGCCCACGCAGGCCTGCCCGAGTTCATCGAGCAGCTGGCGCGCCGGGTGATGTTTGTGCGCAATGAATTCCTGGTCGAGCAGCGCCACTTTCAGATAGGGAATCTGCAGGCGCCCCAGCATGGCCGCGATCGGCGCGGGCAGGTTGCGATCCTGCACTGCATAGTCGAACAGCATGCCGACCAGGTCGATGGTGTCTTCGTCGGCACCCAGATGGGTGGTGCCGCCAGCAGGTCCGCCGAGCCTGCGAACCTGGCGCATCAGCTCCTGCTTGACGTTCGCCGGCTGCACCGCAGCAGGCGCGCCAGGACCATGGACCTGCATTTCTTCCTGCATCAACGACAGTGCGTTGAGCAGCTCGCGCGCGGTCGCGCCGGCGTGGGTCGGACTGCCGCTACCGGTACCGCCATACTGGTACCCGGCGGTCGCAGCCTGCGGGGCGCTGGTGCGCCGCGAGGCAAGCAGGCCGCGCAGTTCGGAGACCACCTGCATGATCTCGGAATCGGAGCGAACGTCGCCGTCGACTTCGGCCAGCGCCTCGGCGACCGCTGCTTCGGCCACCGCATTGGCAGAAGCTTGCGGTGCGTCGCTGCGCTGCGCGTCGGTGCGCCGGTTACCGCTGGTCGCATAGCGCAGCTCCGGCATGACGCCGGCCTGCACCAGGATCGTATTGCACTCGTCGTACAGCATTTCCAGCGCGGCCAGCACTTGGCGCTCGAACAGCTTGAGCACGATCAGCTTGACCGGCAGGTCGACTTCGAACTCCGAGATCGCCGCACCGAAAGCTCGCGCCAGCAGGCGCGGGCCCAGCGGGTTGTTGGCATTGTCGACCCGGCGCCCTGCGGCCAGCATCCCCAGCCGCTGGTTGAGCGCGAACAGGCCGCGGCTGAGCCGACCGTCGGCCTTGTCGATCATCGCCGCGACCGCCAGCGACTCCTCCAATTCCGATTCATCGACCAGCGCCATGGCGATCTGGCCGACCTGCTGCTTGGTGGTGCCGAGCTCCTCGGTGCCCGGCGCCAGCTTGCCGGCTTCGAAGTCCAGCATCTGCTTGTTGATCGCTTCCTGCCACAGCGCTTCGGCGCGCAGGCGCTTGCGGCGAATCTCGCGCATGCCGTCGAAGTAGCGCGCCTGGTTGTTATTGGTCGAGGCGCGTTCGGCCATGTCGAACAGGGCATCGTCGACGCCGGCAAACAGCTCTCCGATCACGCCCGAAAGACGCTTCTGGGCGACACCGCGCAGCAGTCCCAGCAGTCGGCTGGCGATCATCGGACTGTTACCGGTGGTGCGGGTCGCGCCGGTGGGGGAACCGGGAGGCGGAAAGTTCGACATGGTGTTCACTCGGAGCGCAGATGGGGCGGCCGATTGCGGGCCATTTCACGAGCAAGATTAGGGTGACACATTGCGTCACATTGTGAACCGGGTCACACACGGCCGGCGCGTGGGGAAGTTCCTGACAGGCGGTTCGGGCTCGGCGACAGCCACCCGGTCCAGCTGTTCCGAGGCATGCAGAAATCGCAACCGGGACGCTGGCTTGGAAAGGTGTCATGGCGGCGCTGCGCATGCAGGGTTATCCTTTCGCACTGCCTTGACCCGGCCAATGGATGTGAACCCGCCATGACCCACGCGGAGAACGCGGCTTCCCAGCCGGCCAGCATCGACTCGATCCTCGAAAATCTGCTCGCACGATTGTCCGCGCCGCGCCGGCCGGACGCCGAACGTCTGCTGCGCGAGTTCCTGCGCAGGGTGCCCGCCGAGGACCTGTCCGCGCGCTCGCCGACCTCGTGGGCCGCGTTGATCGCCGGCTTGCTGTCGTTCGTGCAGGTGCGCGTTGCGGATTCGGCGAACGTGCGGGTGTTCAATCCGACCCTCGAAGAGCATGGCTGGGATGCCAGTCACACCGTGATCGAGATCATCACGTTCGACAGTCCGTTTCTGGTCGACTCGGTCAGTATCGCGATTGCCGCACAGGGCAATCTGGTGCACTCGGTGATCCATCCTGTGCTCGCCATCGAACGCGACCAGGGCGGCCATGTGCTCTCGATCGGCAATGAGCTGGGGGTCGACAAGGGTCGCGCCGAGTCGGTGATGCACTTCGAGGTCGATCGCCGCGCCGAGGCGGGCGAGCTGCTCGCGCTGCGCCAATCGGTGGAAGCAGCGCTCGCCGACGTGCGCGCCTGCGTGCGCGACTGGCGTGCGATGCGCGATCGCGCGCTGCAGATCGCCGACGAATTGGGTACCCGCAACATGCCGCTGGATACCGCACAGCGCGCCGAGGCGCAGGAGTTCCTGCGCTGGGCCGCAGCAGATCACTTCACCTTCCTCGGCTACCGCGAATACGAAGTCGTGCGCAGGGGCGACGAGGATGTACTCGCCGCCAAGGCCGGTAGCGGCTATGGCGTGCTGCGCGACGCGGAGGCAGCGGTGCCGCGACCGCTGCGCTCGCTGGCTGCGCGCGCGATGCAGGAGAAAGGTGCGGTCGACGTCATCATCCTGACCAAGACCAATGCGCGCTCGACAGTGCACCGACCCGGCTACATGGATTACCTGTCGGTACTGAAGTTCGATGCCGCCGGCAAGCCGATCGGCGAAGAACGCTTCCTCGGCCTGTTCACCTCGGGCGCCTATGGGCGCCGTCCGTGGGACATCCCGCTGGTGCGCCACAAATACGAGGCGGTGATGAACCGCTCCGGGTTCAAGCACGACAGCCACAGCGGCAAGGCGTTGCGCCATATCCTCGAGACCCTGCCGCGCGACGAGCTGTTCCAGGCCAATGCAGAGGAACTGGCCGAGACCGCACTGGGCATCCTGGCGCTGTCGCAGCGCCAGCGGACCCGTTTGTTCGTGCGCCGCGATCGCTACGGGCGCTTCTATTCGGTGCTGGTGTTCCTGCCGCAGAACCGCATGACGCCCGATGTGCGCGAGCGGGTCGAACAACTGCTCAAGCGCGCCTTCCACGGCGAGCGGGTCGACTCCACCGTGCACGTCTCGGAAGCCGCCCTCGCGCGCCTGCACGTGGTGATCCGGCCGCGCGCGGGCACCCATCCGCAGGTCGACCAGGCCGAGCTCGAACTCAAGCTCGCGCAGATCGTGCGCAACTGGCACGACGAGCTGCGCGAGATCCTGATCCAGCGGCACGGCGACGAAAAAGGCCTGAAGCTTGCCAGTCGTTTCGGTCGCGCCTTGCCCAACGGCTACATCGAAGAAGTCACCCCGTGGATCGCCGCTGCGGATGTCGAGACCGCCGCTTCGCTCAAGGGCCCCGAGGACATCCGGCTGTCGCTGTACCGTCCGCGCCGCAAGGGTGCCGAGGGCACCCTGCGCTTCAAGCTGTTCCGCTTCGGTGCGCCCATTCCGCTCTCGGATGCGCTGCCGATGATGGAGAACATGGGGCTGCGCGTGCTCTCCGAGCATCCATACACCATGGATGTCGGCGGCAGCGTGATCCATATCCAGGACTTCGAAGTGGCCGCGTCGCTGGACGCGGAGTTCGATCTGGATGCGATCAAGGACGCGTTCGGCGAGGCTTTCGAGCGCATCTGGCGCGGTGAAGCGGAAAACGATTCGTTCAATCGCCTGATCCTCGGTGCCGGCCTCGACTGGCGCCAGGTCGGCATGCTGCGCGCCTGCTGCAAGTACCTCCTGCAGACCGGCGTGCCGTTCTCGCAGGCCTACATGGAGACCACGCTCAACCGCTATCCGCTGCATGCGCGCCTGCTGGCCGAACTGTTCGAGGCGAAGTTCGATCCAGCGCGCGATGGCGCATCGAAGGCGTCGCTCGAGGCGACCCGCAAACGCCTGTTGCGCGAGATCTCGCCGCTGGTCGGCGAGGCCATCGCTGCCAGTCACGGCGGCATCGCCGAGCAGATCGCGACCTCGCGCGGCTTCTCGCGCACCGTGCAGATCGATACCGTGGTGCAGGCACTGAACGCGGTGATGGACACCGTCGGCAGTCTCGACGAGGACCGCATCCTGCGCAGCTTCATGGCCCTGATCAAGGCGGCGTTGCGCACCAGCTATTTCCAGCTGCGCGACGGCAGGCCGAAGGAATACGTCAGCATCAAGCTCGATCCGGCCAAGGTGCCGGACCTGCCCAAACCACGCCCTTATCGCGAGATCTTCGTGTATGGGCCGCGGGTCGAGGGCGTGCACCTGCGCTTCGGGCCGGTCGCGCGCGGTGGCCTGCGCTGGTCCGATCGGCGCGAGGATTTCCGCACCGAGGTGCTCGGCCTGGTCAAGGCGCAGATGGTCAAGAACACGGTCATCGTGCCGGTCGGTGCCAAGGGTGGCTTCTTCGTCAAGCGTCCACCAACAGGCGGAGATCGCGATGCGCAGCTGACCGAGGGCGTCGCGTGCTACCGGCTGTTCATCAATGGCCTGCTCGATATCACCGACAACCTGGTCGGCGACCAGGTCGTGCATCCGCAAGACGTGGTGCGCCACGATGGCGACGACCCGTACCTGGTGGTCGCCGCCGACAAGGGCACTGCAACCTTTTCCGATATCGCCAACTCGATCTCGGCCCAGCATGGTTTCTGGCTCGGCGATGCCTTCGCCTCGGGCGGCTCGGTCGGTTACGACCACAAGGGCATGGGCATCACCGCCAAGGGCGGCTGGGAGTCGGTCAAACGTCACTTCCGTGCGCTCGGTCGCGACAGCCAGAGCGCGGACTTCACCTGTGTGGGCGTTGGCGACATGTCCGGCGACGTGTTCGGCAATGGGATGCTGCTGAGCCGCCATATCCGCCTGCTTGCAGCCTTCGACCATCGGCACATCTTTCTGGATCCGAACCCCGACGCGGCGATCTCGTTGGTCGAGCGCCAGCGCCTGTTCGCGCTGCCACGATCCAGCTGGGACGACTACGACAAGCCGCTGATTTCGACCGGCGGCGGAATCCATTCGCGCAGCGCCAAGACCATTCCGTTGTCAGCCGAGGTCAAGTCCGCACTCGGCATCGAGACCAATGTCGCGCAGTTGACGCCAGCGGAGCTGATGAGCGCCATCCTCAAGGCGCCGGTCGACCTGCTGTGGAACGGCGGCATCGGCACCTACGTCAAGGCATCCAGCGAATCCAATGCCGATGTCGGCGATCGCGCCAACAATGCGCTGCGCGTGAACGGTCGCGAGCTGCGCTGCAAGGTGGTGGGCGAGGGCGGCAATCTCGGCATGACGCAGCTCGG
>JBBSDI010000054.1:0-14769 GCA_038249585.1 Lysobacterales bacterium
CCATCGCCACGGTACTGCCCAGCGCGCCAGTCGCGCCGACCACCAGCACCACCCGCTCGCGCAGCGCATCCGCCTCGATCGCGAGGCCGTCGCCAGCAGTCGTCCAGCGCATCGGCGAGCGGTCAGCCGTGCACGGCTTCGGTCGCCATGCGCTGCAATTCGCCCTGCTCGAAAAGCTCCAGCGCAATGTCGCAGCCGCCGATCAGTTCGCCGTTGATGAACAGCTGCGGAAATGTCGGCCAGTTCGCATAGCGCGGCAGATTGGCGCGCAGTTCGGGGTCCTCCAGCACGTTGACGTGGTGGAAGGCAGCACCGCTGGAGACCAATGCCTGCACCGTGCGGCTGGAGAACCCGCACAGCGGAAACTGCGGCGTGCCCTTCATGAACAGCACGATCGGATGCGATTCGATCGTGTGCTTGATGCGACCCATGATTTCCATGCGACCTCCAGCGCCCGCGGCGCGCGATCCGGTGTAGCCCGAGCCGCCGATTGTAGCCGAGACAGGCCCGCCGGCGGACGGCCGCGCCGCCGCGTGTGCGTCAGCGCACGGAGCCGGCACGGTCCTTTCGCACACGCCTGATAAACTAGGCGTCCATCCACGCAAATGTGAGAACGCACATGGCCATCGAACTGCCCGCCCTGCCCTATGCGCGCGACGCGCTGGCACCGCATATCTCCGCTGAAACGATCGACTTCCATTACGGCAAGCATCATCAGACCTATGTCACCAATCTGAACAACCAGATCAAGGACACCGAGTTCGCCGATGCAGCGCTGGAGGAAATCATCCGCAAGTCCAGCGGCGGCGTGTTCAACAATGCAGCCCAGGTGTGGAACCACACGTTCTACTGGAACTGCCTGTCGCCGCGCGGCGGCGGCGAACCCGCAGGCAAGCTGGCCGATGCGATCAAGACCGGCTTCGGCTCCTTTGCCCAGTTCAAGGAGGAGTTCACCAAGGTCGCGATCGGCACCTTCGGCTCGGGCTGGGCATGGCTGGTGCAGCGCGCCGACGGCTCGCTGGGCCTGGTCAGCACCTCGAACGCGGCAACCCCGCTGACCGGCAGCGACGTTGCCTTGTTGACCTGCGATGTGTGGGAGCACGCCTACTATGTCGACTACCGCAATGCGCGCGCCAAGTATGTCGAGGCGTTCTGGAACTTGGTCAACTGGGATCACGTCGCCGCCCAGATGCGCTGAGCCAGGCGCTTCGGACCCCGGCCGCGCTCGCCCAGTGACCACCGCGATCGCACCACTGCTGCGGGTCGAAGCGCTGACCTGCCGCATCGCCGGTGCCCCCGTGGTCGACGGCATCGGATTCACGCTGGCCGCCGGCGAGTTGGCGGCACTGCTGGGCCCGAGCGGCTGCGGCAAGACCACCACGCTGCGCGCGTTGGCGGGCTTCCACCCGCCAGCGGCCGGCAGCATCACGCTGCGCGGCGTGCAGGTCGCCGATGCGCGCAGTGCAGTGCCGCCCGAACAACGCGGCATCGGCTTCGTGTTCCAGGACCTCGCGCTGTTTCCGCATCTGGATGTGGCCGGCAACATCGGTTTCGGGCTGCATCGCCTGCCTGCCGCGGAACGCGCGCAGCGCGTCGCAGGCTTGATCGAACGGCTGGAACTGCAAGGCATGCAGGGGCGCCGCCCACATGAACTCTCGGGCGGTCAGCAGCAGCGGGTGGCAGTCGCCCGTGCGCTGGCGCTGCAGCCGGACCTGCTGCTGCTCGATGAGCCGTTTTCCAGTCTCGATGCGCGCCTGCGCGTGCGCCTGCGCGAGCAGATGCGCGGCCTGCTGAAAGCGCTGGGTGTCGCGGCACTGTTGGTCAGCCACGATCAGGACGAAGCGTTCGCCTTCGCCGATCGGATCGGCGTGATGCAGCACGGCCGCATCGAGCAATGGGACACGCCCTACGAGCTCTACCACCGGCCGGCAACCCGCTTCGTGGCAGGTTTTGTCGGCGAGGGACGCCTGCTGCCGGGCATCGTCGGCAGCGATGGTCGGATCGGCACCGCGCTCGGCGATCTGCCCTCGCCGAACGCGACCCTGCGCGCGGGAACCCGGGTCGAGGTCTTGATCCGCCCCGACGATCTACGCCCCGCAATCACCGGCGGGCTTCGCGCGACGGTGGTGGATGTGGCATTCCGCGGCGCCGATACGCTCTACCGGCTCAAGCTCGACGATGGCGCCGAGCTGGATGCGCTGTTCACCAGCCACCATGTGCTGCAACCGGGCAGCACGATCGGCGTGGCGACCGACATCGAACACGTGGTCGCTTTCGCCAGCGGTTGAACCCGAACCGCTGGCCTCACAAGCCGTCGAGTGCGGCCAGCAATGGCGCCACCTGCGCCTCGCGATCGAGTCCAACGCCCAGTCGCGTCAATGCATCGCGCAGCGTCGCCACGTCGGCTGCCGCCACCGTCGCGTGACCGACCTTGCGCCCCGCGCGCGGCGATTTGCCGTAGTCGTGCCAGTGCGCAAAGCGTTCGACCAGCACCGGATCGCGCGACGGCAGCGCACCGATCCAGTTCAGCATCGCGCAGGGTCCGCGCGCCGAGGTATCGCCCAGCGGCATGCCCAGCACGGCCCGCACGTGGTTCTCGAACTGACTGACCTGGGCACCCTCGATGGTCCAATGTCCGGAGTTGTGCACGCGCGGCGCCATTTCGTTGGCCAGCAGTTCGCCATCGCGCACGAACAGCTCAAGGGCGAACACGCCGACATACTCGAGCGATTCAGCGAGCGCGCGGGCGAAGCCGACCGCGCGCTCGGCGAGCGCATCGCTGGCTGCCGCGGGCGCAAGGCTTGCCGACAGGATGCCATCGACGTGCCAGTTGCGGGTCAGCGGCCACGTGCGGAAATCGCCATCGCGGCCGCGCACCGCGATCACCGAGCATTCGAAATCGAAAGCCACGAATTGCTCGAGAATCAGCGGCACGCCGCCAAGCGCTGCCCACGCGGCAGCGGCATCCTCGCGGCAGCGCAGGCGGAACTGGCCCTTGCCGTCGTAGCCTAGCCGGCGGGTCTTCAGGATCGCCGGCACGCCGACCGCGTCGAGCGCTGAATCCAGCGCCACGCGTGAATCGACCGCGGCGAACGCAGGCGTGCCCATGCCAAGCTGCAAGAACAGCTGCTTCTCCTGCAAGCGGTCCTGCGCGACTGCCAGCGCGCGCGGCGCGGGAAACACCGGCACCCGAGCGGCCAGCCATTGCGCGGTGGCGGCCGGCACGTTCTCGAAGTCGAAGGTGGCCACATCGATGCCGCGTGCGAACGAATCCAGCGCCACCAGGTCGGTCCAGTCGGCCTGCGTCAGCGGGGCGACCTGGCCGGCGCAGGCATCGGCGCTGGTATCGACCACGCGAAAGCGCAGGCCCAGCGGCGCGCCAGCCAGGGCCAACATGCGCGCGAGCTGGCCACCGCCGAGAATGCCAATCGTGAATGCCATCAGTCGCGCGGGTCGGGCTTGGCCAGCACCTGGCCGGTCTGCGAGCGACGGAAGTCGTCCAGTGCTGCGGCGATGCCGCGATCGTGCAGGGCCAGGATCGCTGCGGCACACAGCGCGGCATTGACTGCGCCAGCATGCCCGATCGCGAAGGTAGGCACCGGAATCCCGGCCGGCATCTGCACCATCGACAGCAGCGAATCGAGCCCGTTCAGGGCCTTCGACTGTACCGGTACGCCGAGGATCGGCAATACGGTCTTGGCCGCCAGCATGCCCGGCAGATGCGCCGCACCGCCGGCGCCGGCGATGATCACCTGCAGCCCGCGCGCCGCAGCCTGCTCGGCATAGTCGAACAACAGGTCCGGCGTTCGGTGCGCCGACACCACGCGAACCTCATGCGCGATCCCGAGTCGTTCGAGCGTGTCGCTGGCGGGCTTCATGGTGTCCCAGTCCGAGCCGGAGCCCATCACCACACCGACGCGCACCACTGCGGGCACTGTTGAGCTCATGGCTGGGGTCCGCCAAAACCGCTATCTTAGCGCTGCCGCGAGCCGCGCCAATCATTGGATCCGACATGGGTATCGACCAGCGCCTCATCGACCTGCTGTGCTGCCCGGTCAGCAAGGTGCCCGTCACCCCGCTGTCGGCCGCGCGTCTGGCCTTCGTGAACCAAAGCATCGCTGCTGGCGAAGCGCTGACCGTCAGTGGAGCGAAGCTGGCAACCCCACTCGACGCGGGCCTGATCACCACCGATGGCAAGGTCATCTACCGCGTCGACGACGGCATCCCGGTGATGTTGCCGGAGGAAGGCATCGGCACCACCCAGTTCACCGATTTTCCGCACTGAACGCGTTGGTGGGTGCGGCCCTGCCGCCGCCGGCGGCAATCCTCGACGATGTGCGACGCGCACTTGCCGAGGACCTCGGCACTGGCGATGCGACAGCTGCCCTGGTGCCGGCTGATCGCGGTGCACGCGCCGCCATCGTGGCCAAGCAAGCCGGTGTTCTGGCCGGGCGCGCCTGGGCGCAGGCTTGCTTCGAACAGCTCGATCCGCGCACCACGATCGACTGGTCGCGCAACGACGGCGCGCGGTTTGCGCCCGGCGACCTGATCTGTCGACTGACCGGTGCCGCGCGCGCCCTGCTCGGTGGCGAGCGCAGCGCGCTGAACTTCCTGCACACGCTCAGTGCAACCGCGACGGTGGCAGCCGCCTTCGTGGCTGCCGTGGCCGGCACCCGCGCGGTGATCCTCGACACGCGCAAGACGCTGCCCGGCCTGCGCCTCGCGCAGAAGTACGCGGTGCGCTGCGGCGGTGCGAGCAATCACCGCATCGGTCTGTTCGACGCGGTGCTGATCAAGGAGAACCACATCGCGTGCGCCGGCTCCATCGCGCAGGCGATCGCGGCGGCACGGCGCTCATCGCCCGGGCTGTTGCTCGAAGTCGAGGTCGAATCGCTGGACGAGTTCGAGCAGGCGCTGGTGTGCGCACCGGACCGGATCATGCTCGACGACTTCAGCCTTGACGATCTGCGCGAGGCAGTCGCGCGTGGCCGCGGTCGGGTGCCGCTGGAATCATCCGGCAGCGTATCGCTCGACACGGTTCACGCGGTCGCGATGACCGGCGTGGATTTCATCTCGGTCGGCGCGCTGACCAAACACGTGCGCGCGATCGATCTGTCGATGCGGATCGAACTGCAGTAACTGTTGCGGTTCGATACTTTGTCGCGCGGCCTCGTGACGAGCAGGGGCTGTCGCGATCGAATGTTCCGCAGTCGCCGGCATGCCGGCTGCCACAGATTCAATGGCTGGCGATGGCAGCGTTTGCGGAAGCTGCCGTGGCAGCGACAACAGTCGCGGCATCATCGGAGGCTGCGGTCGCCGGCATGCCTGCTCCCACAGCGAGAAAGAGCGCTCGCTGCAAGTCTTGCGGCATTCAAGCACCGCCTGCTTGGCGCGAGGCGGCGCCATGGAGCCTCTGAACAAGGCTGGATCGGCGCGATCAGCCGAGCAGGCCGAAATACCACGCTGCCGCACCGCCGCCGCCCAGCAGCAACAGCGCCAGCACGATCCACAGGCCATTGCCCGCGCCAGACGGCTCGGATACGGCAGCCGCGGCGGCCGGTGCTGGCGCGGTCTTGGCCGCGGAAGAGTGCACCTCCATGCCAGGTGCGACGAGCAGGAAGCGCACCGTATCCAGGCGCAATTCCTCGCCCGGCTTCAAGGTGCCCTGGTGGACGCGTTTGCCGGCAATGAAGGTGCCGTTGGCCGAACCCAGGTCCTCGACCGCAATGCCGTCGGGCATCACCGACAGCTTGGCGTGGTGGCGCGAGATCTCTTCGCCGGGCACGCTGATATCGCACTCGCTGTGGCGGCCGACCGTCATGCTGCCGAACAGTGGATAGGTCTTGCCGAACGTGGTGCCGCTGACCCCGCGCAGCACGAATTTCGGCATCGCCAAGCGCACCCGCGTACGGCCGTCGTCCTCGGCCTCGGATTTTCGGGCAGGCGCTGGAGCCGGCGCCGGCACCGTGCGATCGAGCGCGACCAGCCGCGCACCGACCTTGGCGAACAGCACCAGGTCGCCGGGCTTGAGCGGCGCATCGCCGACGATCTGGCGACCATTGACGACCACCACGTTGCCCTCGGCCGACGCGCGCACGATGCCGCTGTCGCCGCGACACTGGATGTGGCAATGATGGTGCGCGATACCGGGTGCCACGACCGTGATCTCGTTGCCTGCCCCGCTGCCGACGCGGGTCACGCCATCCTTCAGTTCGAACGGTGCATGCTCGCCGTTGGGAAACAACAACTTCATGTTGACCTCGAATGCCAGCCGACGGAGCGCGCGCCCCGCTGGTTCAATCGATCTCGCGGACCACGCGAAACCCGACCGTATTGGACGCAAGCTCGACCCCGAAGGCCTCGCGTTGGCTCGTGTCCGCCTTGTCTGCCGTGCTGTTCCATGCGCTGCCCATCGCCGTATGTTCCCGACAGCCGGGTGCGCAATCCGATACCCACTCGCGCACATTACCAGCGATATCGTACACAGCCGCCCCGGCTGCTTCAAAGCTGCGGGTTGGCGCACTTTCGGCGTGGCCGTCGTCGCATGCCAGCGCGTCGTTGTCGCGGAACTTGGCGCGGTAGCTGGCATCGGCCAGATTCGCCTTGCACGCAGTCGGCGCGGGGCTTCGAGCAGTCAATGCCAGCCACTCCGCAGCGCTAGGCAGCCGATAACGGCGACCGCTCTTGCGACTGAGCCACTCCACATAGGCCTTGGCATCGGCGTACACGATACACACCACCGGGTGCCTGCCGGTCTGGCTGAAACCCGGCGCCTCGAACGAGCGACTGCGCGAAGAGCGAAAGAACGATTCGCGATCGCGGCAGGCTGGCCGCTGGCTGCGCGCTGCCGCGCCACCGTCGCTCCAGAATGCGCGGAATTCAGCCAGCGTGGTTTCGTTGCGCGCAATCGCGAGCTTGTTGCCGCCCGCGGTGGCCACCACCATTTCCGGCCCGCCGCCCTTGCCGATGGGGTCGCGGAACACGAAGCCTTCGGCGCCGATTCGCGCCGCGTTGCGCACGCCGGCCTGCGCCTCGGTCGACGCGGGGTCGAACAGCAGCGCGCGCTCGAACGCCGCGCGCGCTGCATCGCGCTTCCAGTCGATCGCCGCCTGGCGCGCGAGCGCCATCGCTTCATCGTGCAGGCCGCCAGCGCGGGCTCCCAGACTCAGCGTCAGTTGCGCGCCTTCAGCCAACGTTCCGGCGATGTCCTGCGCGCGGCGGGTGAACTCCATGAACTCCTGCGGCTTGCCCGCCGCGAGCGAGCGCTCGCCGAGCTCGGCATATGCAGCGGCAATGTCGACCATGCCCTGCCGCGCGCGCCCGGCATCGGCGCTCGCGCGGACGCGTTCGGCCAGGCGCAGCGCGAGGCGATAGCGCTCGAGCGCATTGCGGCCAGGCGGATTGCCCAGTCGCTGCGCGGCCAGATCGGCGCGCGCCAGGGCAAGCAGGCTGGCTATCGGGTCCTGCACGCTGGTGTCGATGGCACGCTGCAACGCAGCCGGATCGTCTTCCAGCAACAACGGCTCGCCGGGCTCGCCGACCGCTGTCAGTGGATCGAGCGGCGTGCCCGCCGCAATCGATCCATCCGACGCTGTCGACACCGGCTGCAGTGGAGGCGTCGTGGTCGGCCTTGCCGACGCCAGCGCTGCAGGTGCGGACACCACCGGTTGCGCGCCCTCGACACTGCCGGCGGGATCGCGCGTACCGAACAACACGGCCGCTGCCAGACCGATCACACCCACTCCGATCGCGACGGCTGCCGCGATCCGGATCGACCTGCCCGACCCCGTGGCTGCCACCGGCAATTCCGGCACCGGCTGCACCAGCGTCGCGGCCGTGGCGGCGTCCATGGCCGCCGTATCGACCGCACCGGTCGGCGGCGGACTCGGCAGTGCATCGCGCGCATCCAGGCGCGCAAAATCCTCCTGCAACCCAGTGGTGCGCAAAACGGGCAGACCGACGCTGAATCCCGACTGCGCCGCTACCGCCTCGATGGCAGCCACGAACTGTTCTGAATCGGCGAAGCGCTCGGCGGGATCCTTGGCCAGGGCGCGATCGATCAGCGCCTGCCAGTCCTCAAGATGCGCGGGCAGACGCGGTACCGGCTCGAACACGTGCGCGTAGGCAATCGCAAAACCGTCTTCGCCATCGAAGGGCGGCAACCCGGTCAGCGCCTCGTAGGTCACCGCACCCAGAGAGTAAAGGTCGGAACGCGCGTCGACGTTGCCGCCGCGCGCCTGCTCGGGGCTCATGTAGTGGCTGGTACCGACACTGGCGCCGGCATTGGTCAGGCGCGAGGTGCGCGTCACCGCGCGCGCAATGCCGAAATCGGTCAGTACCGGGTTGTCGCTGGCATCGAACAGGATGTTGGCCGGCGACACATCGCGGTGCACGAAACCGCGCAGATGGGCGAAGCCCAAGGCGCGCGCCACGCCCGCGACCACCCTTGCGATCTCCCCGGGCTCTGGCGGCCCGGACTTGATGCGGTGTGCGAAATCACCGCCCGGCAGGTGCTGCATGGAAAAGTAGTGCAACTGCTGTTCGGTCACGCCGACGTCGTAGACCGCGACGATGTTCGGGTGCGACAAAGACGCGAGCGTACGCGCCTCCATCAGGAAGCGGCGCGAGAAATTCGGGTCGCTGACCAGTGCCGGCGTCATCACCTTGAGTGCGACTTCGCGTTCGAGCGAGGTCTGCACGGCCAGGTAGACCGTGGCCATGCCGCCGATGCCGATTTCCTGCCTGATTGAATAGCCCTGAACCTGGATCACGGGCAGCCGGGCCTGTGTGGAATCCCCTGGAAGCCCCGAGTGTAGACGGGAAGCGGCCATTTCAGCGGTCGCGGTTGCGATTGGCTACCTTTGAATGCCCTGCGCAGGGCTTGCGGCGAGCCCAACTTGCGGCCAACCTGTGCGGCCTTCTCGCCGGCGCTCACCTGATGGGATTTACGCTGTTTTCGCTGCTGCTGGCGTCGGTCGGCGTGATTTACTGGTTTTCCGCCTCCGAGGTGCGTGAAGCGGCGCGCGCCTACGCGCAGGCCGCGTGCGCGCGCGGCGGCGTGCAACTGCTGGACTCGTCCGTGGTTTTGCGCCGCATCCGGCTGCGCCGCGGCAGCCGCGGACTGCATATCGAGCGCCGCTTTTCGTTCGAGTTCAGCCCGGACGGCGTGTCGCGCGTGCGTGGCTGGATCGACATGGCCGGTCGTCAACTGGTTTCCGCAACCGTACCGTTTTCGGTCAACCAGCCCCCCCCCCGGCGACCCTACTTGACCACCCGCAGACGCGGACCGATCCGGGTCGGCTCCTGCGCTGGCTCGGCCGGCGGTGTCGGCGGTGTCGGTTCGGCGGGAAACATCATGCCCTGCCCGTTTTCCTGCGCATAGATCGCAAGCACCGCAACCATCGGCACGCGCACTTGCTGGCTGACTCCGGAGAAACGCGCCTGGAAGCGAATGAACTGGTTGTCCAGATCGAGATCGGAAACCGCACGCATCGCGATGTTGAGTACGATCTGCCCGTCCTTGACCGCAGCGGTTGGCACCACCACCTCGGGCTGGCGCGCATCGACCAGCAGGTAGGGAGTAAGCCCATTGTCGCTGACCCACTGATAGATCGCCCGCACCAGATACGGGCGATTGCTGGACATCGGCGGTGACGCGTTCATTGCGGTGCCATGCTCACGCGGGACGCAAGGCCTTTTCGTCGTCGGTCATGCTGCGCACGAAGCCGGGGTTGCGGAAGATCCGCTCGCCGTAGTCGAGTACGACCTGGGCTTCCTTCGGCATCACCACACCCAGCGACGGCAGGCGCCAGATCAACGGCGCCAGCGCGCAGTCGGCCAGGCTCATCTCGGTGTTGAGGAAGAACTTCGAGGCGCGGAACACCGGCAGGCTGGCAAGCAGGCCTTCGCGCAGGCGCTTGCGTGCCGTCTCCGAGGTGCTCTTGGTGCCGCTCATGATGGTTTCGACGTACGGAAACCAGTCGCGTTGGAGGCGCGTCACACCCAGGCGCACGCGTGCGCGCGACAACGGATCGACCGGCATCAGCGGCGGGTGCGGGTAGCGCTCGTCGAGGTACTCGGCGATCACGTTGACGTCGTACAGCACCAGGTCGCGATCGACCAGCGTCGGCAGGGTCTGGTAGGGGTTTAGATCGGCCAGATCCCCGGGCGGATCGCCCGGGTCGACGAGCACCAGATCGTAGGCGACGCCCTTGGCGGCGAGGACCAGGCGCGCGCAATGGCCCGCTAAGTCGCAGCGACCGGAAAACAGCGTCAACACGGTGCGAACGCGCGAAGCCGCAGCGGGTTTGCGCTTGCCCCAGGAAGCGAGCGTGGTGCTCACGTGGTTCCTCTCCCCATTTTCCAGCCTAGCGACGCTCCGTCTGGAGCATCACAAAGCCTACACCGAGGGGACGCAAGCGTGAAGCGGCCCGGCCCGAACCGGCCTCAGTGCACGTCTTTCCAGTATTCGGCCTTCAGCAGCCAGGCCAAAAAGGTGAAAAAGGCCAGGAACAGGATCACCCAAGGGCCGTAGGCGGCGCGCTGCAGGGCTGCCGGCTCGGCCACGTACTGAAGGAAATTGGAGATATCACGGGCAACCTGGTCGTAGGCCTCGGCGTCCAGGATGCCCGCTTCGACCGTCTCGAAGCCCACCAGACAAGCATCAGCGACCTCGCCCTTCTCGCAATGCCCGGGCCTGCCGTCGGCGCCGACCGGGATCGGAGCGGTCACCAGGCGCTGGGTACCCTGCAGCTCCCACAGCACATGCGGCATGCTGGCATTCGGCAGCACCGGGTTGTTCCAGCCGATCGAGCGACTTTCGTCGACGTAGAAGGACTTCAGGTAGGTGTAGATCCAGTCTGCACCACCGAGCTTGGCGCGCGCGGTCAGCGACAGGTCCGGTGGGGCCGCGCCGAACCAGGTGGTGGCATCGCCCGCGGGCATCGAGGCCTTGATGGTGTCGCCGAACTTGGCACCGGTGAAGTTGAGGTTTTCCATCACCTGCGCTTCGGTAATCCCCAGATCCTGCGCGAGCCGCGAGTAGCGCATGAAGCCGGCAGAGTGGCAGCTCGAGCAGTAGTTCATGAACAAACCGGCGCCACGCTGCAGCGATGCGCGGTCGCTGATGTTGACCTGCGCGGGTTCGAGCGGGAATACGGGTCCTGCAGCAACAACCGATCCGCCAGCGAGCATCGAAAACAGTGCGAACAGAAACTTAGCCATGTTCAGGCACCCGCGCAGGTACCGGCTTGACGCTGTCGATTCGCGTCCAGAACGGCATCGTGAAGAAGAACAGGAAGTAGATCGCCGTCGCGATCTGCGCCAGCAGCGTCATCAGCTGGCTCGACGGCTGGTAGCCGGCGTAGCCGAGGAAGATGAACACCACCACGAACAACGCCAGCAGCAGCTTCGACAGCAGGCCACGATATCTGTACGACTTGACCGGACTGCGATCAAGCCATGGAACCGCGAACAGGATCATCACCGCCGCGCCCATCACCACGACCCCCAAGAGCTTGTCCGGGATCGCGCGCAACATCGCGTAGAACGGCGTGAAGTACCACACCGGCTTGATGTGCTCAGGAGTAACCAGCGGGTTGGCTGGAATGAAGTTGTCGTATTCGAGGAACAGGCCGCCGAACATCGGCGCGAAGAAGATCACGAACGCGAACAGCAGCAGGAAGACGCCGGCGCCGAAGATGTCCTTGACCGTGTAGTACGGATGGAACGCGATGCCGTCGAGCGGCTTGCCGTTGTTGTCCTTGATCTTCTTGATGTCCACACCGTCGGGGTTGTTGGAACCGACCTCGTGCAGTGCGGCCAGATGCAGGGCAATCAGCAACAGCAGCACCAGCGGCAGCGCCACCACGTGCAGGGCGAAGAAGCGGTTCAACGTGGCATCCGAGATCAGGTAGTCGCCGCGGATCAACTCCACCAACGCGCCGCCGACCACCGGAATGGCTCCGAACAGCGAGGTGATCACCTGCGCACCCCAGTACGACATCTGGCCGTACGGCAGTACGTAGCCGAGGAAGGCCTCCGCCATCAGCACCAGATAGATCAGCGTGCCCAGCACCCACACCAGTTCGCGCGGCTTCTGGTACGAGCCGTAGATCAGTGCGCGGAACATGTGCAGGTAGACCACGATGAAGAACGCCGATGAGCCCGTGGAGTGCATGTAGCGGATCAGCCATCCCCACTCGACGTCGCGCATGATGTATTCGACCGAGTTGAAGGCTTCCGCCGCGCTCGGTTTGTAGTTCATGGTCAGCCAGATGCCGGTGACCAGTTGATTGACCAGCACCAGCATGGCCAGCGAGCCGAAGAAATAGAAGATGTTGAAGTTCTTCGGCGCCCAGTATTCGGACAGGTGCTTGCGATAGGCGCCACCCATGCTGGGCGCCCGCTCGGTCACCCAGTTGCTTACTCCAGCAACGATCCCGGAGATCTTGCCATTACCCGGATTCACGGAAGCCATGACTTATGCAGCTCCTTCAGCCGCGCTCAGGCCGATCGTAATGTGCCGTTCGTCGTCGAAACGGTAAGGCGGCACCAGCAGGTTGGTCGGCGCCGGGACACCCTGGTAGACGCGTCCGGCCAGATCGAACTTCGAGCCGTGGCAGGGGCAGAAGAAGCCGCCCTTCCAGTCGGCATCGAAAGCCTGCGGCTTGACCTCTGGTTCGAATAGCGGCGAGCAGCCCAGATGGGTGCAAATGCCGACCAGTACGGCGTACTCGGGGCGCAGCGAGCGCGCCGCGTTCTTCGCGTAGTCGGGTTGCTGGTCGACCACCTCCGACTGCGGGTCGCGCAGCCGCTCCAGGTGCTCGGCATTGTCGAGTTCCTGCAGCATCGCCGGCGAGCGTTTGAGGATCCAGATCGGTTGCCCGCGCCATTGCGGCACGTCGGCGCCGATCCTGAGCATCTGACCTTCTTCGAGCTTGCTGATATCGACCGTGACCGGCGCGCCAGCCGACCGCGCCTTGGCGCTGGGCTGGAACGTCTGCACGAACGGTATGGCGACGAATATCGCCCCCACTCCTCCGACGACTGCGGTAGTCGCCGTCAGGAAGCGACGACGGCCGCCGTTTACGCCTTGCTCAGCCATTCGGCTCTCCAATTCCAATCATGATCCGGAAGTCGACGCCACAGGCGCAAACTTAACCGCGCAAGTCTAGCGTCCGCGCGCAAACGAGACAACGAGAAACCCGACACGGCACAATGGCAAATCCTTCACACTCCAGGCAAATCATGGGCCGCAACCTGCGCGCGCTCGCCTTCCTGCTCCAGTTCGCGACCATCGGGCTGGCAATCGCCTTCGTTGCCACCCGCCTGTGGCCCGAGCGCTTCGCGGTGGCAGCGCCCAGGCCAGCAGCTGCCAGCGCCGTGGCGGGTCCTGCCTCTTACAGCGGCGCGGTGCAGCGTGCCGCCCCGTCAGTGGTGAACATCTATTCCAACCGGGTAGTGACCGATTTCAGCATCCGCCTGCTGGGCGATCCGATGATGCAGCGCCCGCCGGTTCCCTTCGCCACCCCGATCGGCCAACGCCTGCAGCGCGGCGATGGATCGGGCGTGATCGTGAGCAGCGACGGGCTGGTGCTGACCAACGATCATGTGGTGCGCGATGCGCAGCGGATCTGGGTGGGCCTGGCGGACGGCCGGGTGACCGAGGCCAAGATCGTCGGGCGCGATCCCGCATCCGACCTGGCGCTGCTGCGGATCGCTGGTGCCAACTTCCAGGCGGTAGCGTTCGCCACGGAGACCCGACCGCAGGTCGGCGACGTGGTGCTGGCGATCGGCAATCCCGAGGGCATTGGACAAACCGTCACGATGGGCATCATCAGCGCGACCGGGCGCGACCAGCCCTCGCTGAGCCGCTTCGAAGACCTGGTACAGACCGACGCGGCGATCAACTTCGGCAATTCCGGAGGTGCGCTGGTGAATGCCGACGGCGAACTGGTGGGCATCATCACCGGCGTGGTCGGGCGCGACCGCGGCGTGCAGGGCGTGAGTTTCGCGATTCCGGCCGCACCGGCGCGCAGTATCCTCGACGAGCTGGCGCTGCGTGGCTACGTGATCCGCGGCACCATGGGTGCCGACTATGCCGAGGCGCCGCAGTCTGCGGCACCGACCGACGATGGGCTACCCACAGGCGTGCAGCTGATCGCAGTCGCATCCGGCGGCCCCGCCGACCAGGCCGGCCTGCGGGTCGGCGATCGTCTGCTGCGTTTCAATGGCGAGGACATCGTCGGCGACAGCGACCTGCGCTCGCGCGAGGCGGCTGCGACACCTGGCACCGTGGTGCGCTTGGATGCGCAGCGCGCCGGCGTGCCGCTGAGCGTCGATGTCACCCTGGTCGAACGCGCGCGGCCACCGCTGTAGGCATTGAACGACTGGCGATGGCGGCAGTTCCCCGCTGTGGGAGCTGCCATGGCAGCGACCGGTGTGGGAGCTGCCATGGCAGCGACCGGAGTCGCGACACCCTGCGATGTTGCAGTCGCCGGCATGCCGGCTCCCACAGATTGATCGGCGGGCGTTGCAGTCGCCGGCATGCCGGCTCCCACCGATTGATCGGCGGGCGATGGCAGCACTTGTGGGAGCTGCCATGGCAGCGACCGGTGTGGGAGCTGCCATGGCAGCGACTGGTGTGGGAGCTGCCATGGCAGCGACCGGAGGCGCGACACCCTGCGATGTTGCAGTCGCCGGCAAGGCGGCTCCCACAGATTAATCGGCGGGCGGTGCAGTCGCCGGCATGCCGGCTCCCACAGAGAG
>JBBSDI010000055.1:0-14639 GCA_038249585.1 Lysobacterales bacterium
GCTCCTTTGCCCTCCTGCGCTCCTTTGCGCTCCTTTGCGCTTTGCTCCGTTGGATTTGCGCCCCGTAGCGCATTGATTGCTTTCGACACCACGCTGTCGAGGCACGATGTGATGCGAACCACCCCGAAACACGCCTGTTAATTTCACATGTTCCTAACACGCGCGCTCGGCATCGCCTGGCTGGTTCCCAGCGTCAGCAGTGCGGCTACATTCTGCGTCGACACCAATCAGGAGATTCAGCAGGCGCTGACGACCGCTGCAGCCAATGGCGAGTCCGATGTCGTCAGGATCCAATCTGGCAACTACACCGGTATGGGCGGGAGCGCCGCGTTCTCCTATCTCAGCGGGAGGAGTCCACCATCACCATCGGGGGCGGCTGGAGTGCGAACTGCTTGACCCAAAGCTTGGTTCCTTCGGCTACCGTGCTCCCGGGATTGCAGACGCGGCAGGTGCTGACCATTTCCGGCAATACCGCAAGCGGCGACCAGCGGCTGCAGAATTTGACGATTCGCGGTGGTTTTAGTGCCCTAGTCGGCGCCGGCCTCCGGATCGGCGGGAATGCCGGGTTTGACGGCGCCGTGTCGGTCACGCGCGTGATATTCGAACGCAATACCGGCAGTAACGTCGGCGCTGGCATGCTGCTCAGTACGGCCGGATTGGTCACTGTTTCAAACAACATGTGCTTGGCCAATGAATGCACCAACGATCATTGCGCGTTTTCTGTAACCGTGAACGCGGCATCGAACGTCAGCATCCGCGCATTCTTTGGCAACAACACGATTGTTAGCAACGGCTGCGCCCCTGGCCTTTGCTCTGTCAGCAATGGCGGTGCGCGTATCGCCAGCTCGGCGCGCTCGTTGTTCTACAACAATCTTTTTGCGGAGAATACCGGCACGGACATACAAGTGGGCGCGGTAACCGAGCTACGCAACAACAACTACGTGTCTGTCCAGGGCACGCCGGCCTTGCTGAACAATAATTTGAGTTTCGCCAACCCGCAATTTGTCAACTTACTCGACGACGACCTGCGCCTGCTCAGCAGTTCACCGATGCGCAACGCCGGCAGCAATGCCTTTGCGCTGCGCAACTTCGATTTGCCAGGCCTGAGCCGCATCAACTGGTTCATCGTCGACATCGGTGCCTACGAGAACCAGGACCAACTTTTCACCGACGGTTTCGAGTTCCTGCAATGAAACACGTCAGGCCACTGCTGGTATTCGGCGTGAGCCTTGCCCTGCTGAGCTTCGGCACACCTGTTCGCGCGGCTGATAGTCACTTTTGCGTCGACAGGGTCGCCGCGCCCGAAGACGCTACCGCCATCGGTCATGATTCTTGACCAGGGTGCACTGGCGTCTGCGCAACTTGGCTACCATGGAGCGTGTCAGGCGATACGCAAGCGCTGCGTACTCAGTCCCACCGTCAAGGTGCTCGCCGCCATTGCGGCTGCCGCCACCGCGGGGCTGATCAGACCCAGCATGGCCACCGGAATCAGCAGCAGGTTCCACAGCACCGCCCACACCAGGCTTTGGCGCAGCACGCGGTGGGTGCGGCGCGCGAGATCCAGCAACGCGGGGATCGCGTCCAGCCCATCGCGCATCAGCACCACCGCTGCGGCGAGTTTTGCGCTCTCGGTGGCGTCGCGGGTTGCGATGCCCAGATCGGCCTGCGCCAGCGCCATACCGTCGTTGATGCCGTCGCCGATGAAGGCCACGCGTCCTCCCGCGGCCTGCAAGGCATCGACCACTTCGCGCTTGCGCTCGGGCGAGCATTCGGGCTGCACCCGCTGCGGCGGCAGGCCGAGCGCCAAGGCCATGCGGCGGCAGGCTTGCGCGCTATCGCCGCTGAGCACCATCGGCGTCCAGCCACTGCGCTGCAATTGTGCGAGCAGTGCTCCCGACTCCGCACGCGGCGTGTCGTCGAACAGCAGCGAGCCGGCGATCTGTTCGGCAGCGCCGGGAGCGGTGATCGCCAACCACACGCTGGTGCCCTCGTCGTCGCTCGCCTCCGGCAATGGATTGGCGTTGATCCAGCGCGCGCTGCCCAGTCGCAATCGCGTGCCGGCCAACAGCCCGCAAGCAGGTGCCGTCAATTCGAACACGATGCCTGCGCCAGGAATCGCCTGCGCGTGGCCGGGCAGCGCGACCTGCGGCCCGCTGGCGGCCAGCGCGCGCGCAATGGGGTGGCTCTGGCCCGCGTCGATGCCGCGCGCAATCGCCAGCAGGTCGATATCGGGCATCGCGCTGCGCACTGCGCGCAGTTGCATGCGCCCGCAGCTGAGCGTGCCGGTCTTGTCGAACAGCAGATGGTCGATACGGGCCGCGCGCTCGAACGCGGAAGGATCGCGGATCAACAATCCGTGCCGACTGGCAGCGCTGATGGCAGTGGAGATGCTCAGCGGAATCACCAGGGTCAGCGCGCACGGACATGCGATCAGTATGGTTGCCAGCGCGCGCTCCCACGCTTGCGCGGGGCTGGCACCGGTGGCCAGCGCCAGCACTGGTGCGATCACGCCGGCCACCAGCGCGATGATCGTGATCGCCTGCGCCATGCGTTCGGAGGTGCGCTGCAGGGCGGGCTTGGCGAACAGCGCCTGCTGGATCAGGCGCGCCCAGCTGTCGAGCCGGCGTTCGCCGACGGCGGCGACGACTTCGAGCTCCAGCACGCCGGCACCGTTGATCGCACCGGCCGGCACCAGGTCGCCGACCGTGACTGCGACGGGTTGTGATTCGCCGGAGACGAGTGCCAGGTCCAGCGTCGAGTGACCGCGCACGATCCGCGCATCGACCGCTGCCACGCCGCCGCTGCTCACCCGGATCACATCGCCGCGCTGCAGGGTCGCGGCCGGCACCAGATGGAACAGTCCGCCCTCGTCGCGTCGCTGCGCCTGCTCGGGTGCGAGCGCCAGCAGTTCGCGCACGCGGTCGGTGGCGTGCCGGCGCAGCACGCGCTCGCCCAGACGCGACGCGAGCTGGAAAATCACCAGCATCACCGCGGTGTCGAAGTACACCTGCGCGAGATCCTGCGCGAGATTGCCCAGCGACAGCACGCTTGCCGAGGTCACCGCCACCGCGATCATGGTGTCCAGTCCGGGCGTGCGTGCGCGCAGGGTGCGCCAACCGGCGATGATGAACGGCCACGCGCACCAGCTGATCACCGGCAGCGCGAACAGCGCCTGCGCCCACGAAAGGCCGAGGCGGGTCGCGGGATCCAGATCGCTGCTGAAATAGTCGGCCAGCGCGAAGCCCATGCTCCACATGCCGAACACCACCGCCACCGCAAGCCGCGTCGCCAGCGCGCGCTCGAGCGGCGCATGCCGCGGTATCGCTTCATCGAGCCCGCGCACCGCGCGCACCGCATAGCCGAGCCGACCAATACTGTCGATCAACTGCTGCGGATCGGCGCGCGCGGGGTCGTAGCGCACGCGTGCGGCCTCGGCGGCAAACGATACCTGCGCGCTGGCGACACCCGGCTGCCGTTTGAGGGTGATCTCGACTGCGCGCGCGCATGCCGGACAGAACATGCCTTCGACCGCGAGCAATGCGTCGACTGCGCTTTCGTGCGCCGACTCGGTTTGCGCAACACCCGCGGCAGCGGCGATCTGCGCGCTCACGGCGTGATGCCGGTCGCCTCGACCAGCGCCGCACCACTCTCGAACGCATCCGGATCATTCGCCCATCGCGCGCGCGCCGCGGCCACCTCGGCAGGCGTGATAGCCGAAGCCTGGTTGCCCAGGTTGTTGCGCAGCCACGTCGCCACGGCTGCCAGCTCTTCGTCGTCGAGCACATCGCGGAAGCTGGGCATCTGGCCGTTGTAGGAATTGCCCTTGACCGTGATCGGCCCGTTCAATCCGCGGATCAGGATCGCCAGCGGCAGCGCTGCGTCGGCCACTACCCATTCGGAGTTGGCGACCGGCGGAAATGCACCCGTGATGCCAGCGCCGTTGGCCTGGTGGCAGGCGGCACAGCGAACGCCATAGATCTTCCCGCCATCGAGGATGCGCGGCGGATCGGCGGCGAGCGCTGCCAGATCGCGCTGATCGCCGTAGCGAGCAGCGGTTCCGCTGGGCGTGGTGAACACCGTCCAGGTGCCCCACAGCGCGGTGGCGACAAAGATCGCCACCACCATCCACGGCAGCGGGCGCACTTCCTCGTCGGGATCGGCCAGCTCGCGCTCGTGCGGACGCTGCTTGAGCCGATCGTTCATGGCGCAGGCGCAGCCGTCGCGGGCTGATCGGTTTCCGCAACATCCCGCACCGGCGCAATGCGATCCCGATACACCGGGTAGCTGCGGTCCAGCGCCAGCAGATACGCGGTCAGATCCAGCGCATCCTGGCCGGCCACGATGACGCCCTCTGCGGGTGCATACGGTGGCGGCACCGATACTGTCTTGTCACCGGCGGCTGCAGCCTGCTTGATCAAAAACATGTACGGATAAGCCGGCATGATGCTGCCGGGCACGTAGGCGCGCGGCTGGTACAGGTGCCCCAGATGCCAGTCCACCGATGGCTGGCGCACGCCGATGTTGAACAGGTCCGGACCGGTGCGCATGGTGCCCAGCAGGTGCGGGCGGTCGTACACGTAGTCGGCCGGCACCGAGGCGCGACCCCAGCCTCGGCTCGCATCCGGACCGAGTGCGGCATCGCGCGGCTGCTGCGAATGGCAGTAGATGCAGCCGCTGGCGATGTACACCGCGCGCCCGCGCAGCTCCTGCTCGGAATACGGCTTCAGACCCTCCGGGGCCTGAAGCTTGTGCAACTGCAGATACGGCAGCACGACCAGTGCTGCGGTCGCGAAAGCCAGAGTCAGCATCGCGCCGGTGACCAGCTTGCGCTCACTGTGCATTGGCGAGCGCCTCCCGCTCGGCCAGCTGCACCGCACCGACGCGCTTGGGCCCCAGACGCAGTGCGACGATCGAGAAGTGCACCGCGAAGATCAGATGGCCGAGCGTCATCAGCGTACCGCCGATCGAGCGCCCATACAGATACGGGATGGTCAGCAGGACCGAGTCCATGAACGGCCGTTCGGCGTCGAGCATTGCCTTGCCCTGCAGCCAGCCGCCGATGGTCAGCGACACGAAATAGATGCCGATGCCGATCGACGACAGCCAGAAGTGCGCGGTGATCAGGCGCGGATACGGCCATTCGTACTCGGTCACGCGCGGCATCACGAAGTAGATGGCGCCGAACATGATCATGGTGAAGAACCCATACATGCCCAGATGCGCATGGGCGACGGTGTAGTGGGTAAAATGGGTCACCGCATTGATACTGCGCAGCGCCTCCATCGAGCCCTGCAGCGAAGTCAGCGTGTACAGCATCGCGCCGAGCACGACGAAGCGCAGGGTCGGCGAATGGCGCAGGGCGTCGAAGCGACCGACCACCGTCATGTGCTGGTTGATCGCCACCGTGATCACCGGCACGGCCATCATCACGCTCTGCACGATCGACAGCGTGATCAGCCACGAGGGCAGCGGCCCGCCGATCAGATGATGCCCGCCGACCTGCGAGTAGAAAAACGCGAGGGTCCAGAAACCCAGCAGCGACAGGTTGTACGAATAGATCGGCCGACCCAATACCTTGGGAATGAAGTAGTAGGCCGCTGCCAGCCCCAGCGGGGTGAACCACAGGCCCAGTACGTTGTGGCCGAACCACCAGTTCATCGCCGCCTGCTGCACCCCGAAGTGCACGCCCGGCACGTTTGCCACCAGATACAGCACGGGAAACCAGAACAAGGCAGCACCCATGTACCAGACCGATACATACAGATGATGCACCTTGCGCGCGGCCAGGGTTTTCAGCAGCGGCACCGCCATCAGGCCGCCAGCGATCACCAGCAGCAGCGGGATCGGAAACGGAAACTCCAGCCATTCCAGACCGGCGCTGTAACCGGCGAGCAGCGCTACCGCGCCGCAGAACACGCCGAAGCTCCACAACAGCACACCGGCAATCGCAAAGTACTCGCCGCGCAGCGGCGTGCGCAGCAGTCGCGGCAACATCCAGAACGCGATGCCGACACCGGCCAGCGATGCCCAGCCATAGTTGATGACGTTCAGGTGCAGCGGTCGCAGGCGACCGAAGCCGAGCGCGGCCCACTGCGTAAGCCAGTCCGGCCAGTGCATCTTCAGCGCGCTGGTCAGGCCCGCGAAAGAGCCGAACACCAGCCAGAACATCGCCAGCGTCAGTGCCAGCCACACCACCCGCACCGACGAGCGATCGATCTCGCGGCGCTCGAGCAAAAGCTCGTCGGACATCGCTGCGTGCGGCATCGCCCCGGAAGCCGATTCGATCGATGCCTGCAGCCTGCCGGCGCCCGCACCCGCCGCGGGATCTTCGGCCAGGCCCACCTCGTCGTCGCCGAAGATCACTTCGGCATCGCGCTTGGAGGTGCGCAGCAGTCCCTTCGACAGCGAGGCGATGAATACCAGCAGTGCCACCAGCGACAGCAGGAAGCTCGCACCCAGCAGGGCGATGGTGAAGTCCACGCTTAGCCGCCAGCCTTGCCGATCATGAACTGCACCGCGAGGCGGATGTCGGCATCGCTGAGCGCCGGATTGCCGCCTCTGGGAGGCATCGCACCCTTGCCCGCGATCACGTGCTGAACCAGCAGATCCTCACCTTGCGCCAGGCGCGGCGCCCACGCAGCCGCGTCGGTGAGCATCGGCGCGCCCGCCGCACCACTGACGTGGCAGGCCATGCACAGTCCGCCGTAGATCGTCTCCCCGGGCGATGCGGCAGCCGTTGCCAACACCGGCGCGGCGGCGGCGGCTTCGGCGGCCGCAGCGAGCTTGGCCCGACCGGTGTCGCCCGAGTACACCTCGCCGACCGGCCGCAGGTTGCGCGCGATCCGCTCTGGCGTGAGTGCTGCGGACTGCTCGCGGCGATCCAGGACCTGCTCGATCCCGAAATAGGCGACGACCACCAGGCCCAGTGGCAGGATCAGCGAGGCTGCCGCGATGGCGGCCAACTTCGATGGTGAATCGACGAGCGGTTCGTGCGGGCTCATGACCTTGCCAGAGCGTAGAGGAGGCGCAGAATGCTGCGGCCGAAGACAGGAAACGATGTTGCAAACGGCATGTCGCGATACCACCATTCGACGGTGCCCCAGAGTATGCGCCGGCCCGTGCGTTGCGGGGTCAAAGGAACGTAGAGGCGCGGCTGTTCGCCGCACTCCGCATCCACCGCAACGAGCCGCATCCGGTCGCCTGCATGGCGCTTGCGACAGCGCAAAGCGCGGTCGGTTCCAACGGTCTGTCGATCCGACATACGCCAGCCGCTTGCGCCCGGCCACGGGCCTCGGCATGGTGGCGGCTCCAACCGCAAGCGACCGCGCATGACCACGCCCTATCCCCACCTGCTCTCGCCGCTCGATCTGGGCTTCACCACCCTGCCCAACCGGGTGCTGATGGGGTCGATGCATACGGGGCTTGAAGACCGCGCGGCCGATTATCCGAAGCTGGCGGCGTATTTCGGCGAGCGCGCGCGCGGTGGCGTGGCGCTGATCGTGACCGGTGGCATCGCGCCCTCGGTGCAGGGCTGGCTGGGACCCTTCGCATCCAAACTGTCGTGGCCGTGGGAGGTCAATCGCCATCGCAAGGTCACCCACGCGGTGCACGCCGAGGGCGGCAAGATCGCGATGCAGATCCTGCACGCGGGCCGCTACGGCTATCACCCGCTAAGCGTGGCGCCATCGCGGGTCAAGAGCCCGATCACGCCGTTTACGCCGCGCGAGCTGTCCGCACGCGGCATCGAAAAGACCATCGAGGATTTCGTGCAGACCGCGGTGTACGCGCGCGAAGCCGGCTACGACGGCGTCGAGGTGATGGGCTCGGAAGGCTATCTGATCAACCAGTTCCTGGTCGCGCGCACCAACCGGCGCGACGACGAATGGGGCGGCAGCTTCGCCAACCGCATGCGCTTTCCGGTCGAGATCGTGCGCCGCACGCGAGCCAAGCTGGGCCAGGATTTCATCATCATCTATCGGCTCTCGATGCTCGATCTGGTCGATGATGGCCAGAGCTGGGAGGAGATCGTGCAACTGGCCAAGGCGATCGAGGCGGCGGGCGCGACCCTGATCAACACCGGCATCGGCTGGCACGAAGCGCGCATCCCGACCATCGTCACCAGCGTGCCGCGCGCGGCCTTCGCCTTCGTCACCCAGAAGATGAAGGCTGAAGTGCGCATTCCGTTGATCACCACCAACCGCATCAACATGCCCGAGGTCGCCGAGCGCATCATCGCCAGTGGCCAGGCCGACATGGTGTCGATGGCACGCCCGCTGCTGGCCGATGCCGAGTGGGTGAACAAGGCGCGCAGCAATCGCAGCGACGAGATCAACACCTGCATCGCCTGCAACCAGGCCTGCCTGGATCACGTGTTCGAGCGCAAGACTGCATCGTGCCTGGTCAATCCGCGCGCCTGCGCGGAGACCGAACTGAACTGGACGCGCACCACCCATCCACAGCGCATCGCGGTGGTGGGTGCCGGCCCCGCAGGTCTTGCCTGCGCCACGGTGCTGGCCGAGCGCGGCCACAAGGTCACGCTGTTCGATGCAGGCAGCGAGATCGGCGGCCAGTTCAACATGGCGAAGAAAATTCCCGGCAAGGAGGAATTCCAGGAAACCTTGCGCTATTTCGGCCGCCGTATCGAGATCACGGGCGTGGAGCTCAAGCTCGCCACCCGCGTTGAAGCACGCGATCTTGCACCGACGCAGTTCGATGCCGTGGTGCTCGCCACCGGGGTGACCCCGCGCACACCGCGCATCGAAGGACTCGATCACCACAAGGTGCTCAACTATGTCGACGTACTCGCGCATGACAAACCGGTCGGACAGCGGGTCGCGGTCATCGGCGCCGGCGGGATCGGCTTCGACGTCGCCGAATTCCTGGTCGACCAAGGCCATTCGGCAACCGTCGATGCACCAAAGTGGCTGCGCGAGTGGGGCATCGACCCGGCGCTGGCGACCCGTGGCGGGCTGGTCGCGCCGCAACCCAGCGCGCCGCAGCGGCAGGTGTTCCTGCTGCAGCGTTCCGAGGGCAAGCTCGGCGCGCGCCTCAACAAGACCAGCGGCTGGGTCCACCGCAGCACGCTGAAGATGAAGCGCGTCGAGATGATCGGCGCGGCGACTTACCAGAAGATCGACGACCGCGGACTGCATCTGCTGATCGGCACCACCCCGCGCCTGCTCGAGGTCGACAATGTCGTGCTGTGCACAGGACAAGAACCCAACCGCGCGCTGCACGCCGCGGTCGTCGCCAGCGGCGTGCCGGTGCACCTGATCGGCGGCGCCGATATCGCGGCGGAGCTGGATGCCAAGCGTGCGATAGACCAGGGCACGCGATTGGCCGCGCGGCTCTGACACCGCTCGCGACAACGCGATCGCAGATGGGTTGATCAGGGCCGGCATCGCGTTCGAGCATGCCGTGTCCGTCGCAGCGAAGCCCGGCCCATCGACGAAAGCAGACGTCCATGCTGCCGATCCATCGCGCACTGCTGATCCTGCTTGCCGCTGCAGTGACTCCCGCTGCCGCCACCGACACCGTCGACCTCGAACCATGGCTGCGCCGCGAGGGCTTCGTCGACGTGCAACTGTCCCCGGATGGCGAATACCTCGCGGCCACCGTCGCACGCGAGGACCAGACCTTGCTGGCGGTGATCCGCCGTAGCGACCTCAAGGCCACGGCCAGCTTCTCGCTCGGCGCGAACACCCACGTTTCCAACTTCGACTGGGTCAGCGCGGATCGTCTGATCGTGTCGATCGCCGAGAAGTTCGGCGTGCTGGAGACGCCGATCCCCACCGGCGAGCTGTAAGCGCTCAATGTCGACGGCTCGCGCGCCAAACTTTTGGTCGGCCTGCGCGCCACCGGCGAGGATGACGCGCAGATCGTCGGCGAGCGCTTCAACCCGCGTGCAGTCGCCGCCTACTTGCTCGACACCCTGCCAAACCAGCCGCGCCACGTGCTGATCGAGGCATGGCCGATGACCCTGATGCCCACGTCGCGGGTCGAGCGCATGGACATCCACACCGGCAAGCGCACGGCCCTCGCCGAGGCGCCGCTGCCGCGCGCCAGCTTCACCACCGATGCTGCGGGAAAAGTGCGATTCGCGCTGGGCATGGCCGGCGACAATGTGAGCAAGCGCTATCACCGAGCGGCAGACAGCAACGACTGGACACTGGTCAACGACGAGGCGGCCAGCGGCATCGTCGAAACTCCTGTTGGCTTCGATGCTGCCGGCCGCGTGGCCTACCTGCGAGCGCAACGCGCGCAAGGCCCGGATGCCGTGATCGCCTACGACGCCATCGAGGGCTCGCGCAAGCAACTGCTGCGCGATGCCGCGCTCGACCCGTGGACGATCCTGCGTTCGGCCGGACCGGGCCGCGAGCCGATCGGCGTGGCCTACACTGGCGCCACTGTGCGCACCGCGTTTTTCGACCCCGAGCATCCAGAGGCGCTGCGCCAACGCAGCCTGGAGAAGGGCTTCGGTGGCCTGCCGGTGCTGCCGGTGTCTGCCAGCAAGGATGCGCGCTATGCGCTTGCGCTGTCGTGGTCGGCACACAACCCCGGCGACTTTTTCCTGTTCGATACCGGCAACAGCCGCGCCGAGCGGCTGCTCAGCCGCCGCTCGTGGATCGATCCCGCGCTGTCGGCCGATGTGCAGCCGATGCGGCTGGAAGCGCGCGACGGTCTTGTGCTGGACGGCTTCGTGACCCGCCCGCGTGGCAACAAATGCAAAATGCCGTTGGTGGTGATGCCGCATGGCGGTCCCTTCGGCGTGTTCGATCGCCTTGCATACGACGACGATGCCCAGCTGCTCGCCGCGGCGGGCTACGCGGTACTGCAACTGAACTTCCGCGGTTCGGGCAACCGCGGGCGCAGGTTCCGCGAGGCCGGTGCACTGCAATGGGGCGCGCGCATGCAGGACGATCTGACCGACGCGACGCGCTGGGCAATCGCCGAAGGCATTGCCGATCCAGAGCGCATCTGTCTGGTTGGCGGCAGCTACGGAGCCTACGCGGCGATGATGGGTCTGGCCCGCGAGCCGGATCTGTACCGCTGCGGCGTCGGCTACGTCGGGGTCTACGATCTCGCGATGATGGCCGGCGATCGGGTACGCCGCGGCGAATCGGTGGCGACCTGGATGGCGCAGTGGGTCGGTGCAGACGACGCGCTGCTTGCGGCAGCGGCCATGCTGCAAAGATCAAGGACCCGGTACTGCTGGTTGCCGGTGGGCGCGACCGCATCGCGCCGCAGGCGCACACGCGCGCGATGCACAAGGCGCTGCAGCGTGCCGGTGCCGAGGTCGACACGCTGTACGTCGCCAGCGAAGGCCACGGCTTCTTCGCCGAGAACAACCGCCGCGCCTACGCCACGCGCCTGCTCGCATTCCTGTCGACACACCCCGGCGGCAAGACCGCTGCATCGCCTTCGCGTTGACGTCTGCTGGTTTACCGGCGGCAGCAAGCCGCCGGCAAACGCTACGGTGCCTGCAGGTAATCCACCGCCAGGCTCACCAGCGCATCCAGCGCCAGCGGCAGTCCCGCTTCGTCGACGGTGAACATGGGCGAGTGGTTGGTCGGCGCCTTGCGCGGGTCGATGGCGGGATCGGTGACACCGATGAACACGAACAGACCCGGCACTTCCTGCGCATAGTAGGAAAAATCCTCGGCGCCGGTGGTCAGCGGCACGCGCACCACGTTGGCCTCGCCGGCGACGCGGTTCAAGGTTGGCAGCATGCGTTCGGTCAGGCGCTGCTCGTTGACGGTGACCGGATAGCCCTCGTCGATCAGCACCTCGGCGGTGGCGCCCTGGCTGATTGCGATGCTCTCGGCGGTGCGCTTGATGCGCTCGAAGATCTGCACGCGATGTTCGGGCTTGAAGGTGCGGATGGTGCCGATCATCTCCACGCTGTCGGGAATGATGTTGTCGCGGATGCCGCCGTTGATCGCGCCGAAACTGATCACCGCCGGCGTATCGGTGATGTCGATCTGGCGGCTGATGATGGTGTTCATGCCGTTGACGATCTGCGCGGCGGTGGTGATCGGGTCGACGCCCTGCCACGGCCGCGAGCCGTGGGTCTGCACGCCCTTGACCTTGATGGTGAACGAATCCACCGCGGCCATCAGCGGGCCGCTGCGGTAGCCGATGCGGCCGGTGTTGAGGTTGCTGGTGACGTGCAGGCCCATCACCGCGTCGGGTTTGAGCTCTTTGAACAGGCCTTGTTTGAGCATCAGCTCCGCCCCGCCCTCCTCGCCCTCGGGCGCACCTTCTTCGGCCGGCTGGAAGATGAACATCACGGTGCCCGGCAGGTCGGCGCGCAGCTTCGACAGCACGGTGGCGGTGGCCAGCAGGTTGGCCACGTGGGTGTCGTGCCCGCAAGCGTGCATCACGCCGACCGTCTGCCCGCGATAGGTGGTGGTGACCTTGGATGCGAACGGCAACCCGGTGGCCTCGGTCACCGGCAGCGCGTCCATGTCGGCGCGCAGCGCGATCACCGGGCCCGGCTTGCCGCCCTTGAGAATGCCGACTACGCCGGTGTACGCGATCCCGGTGCGCACGCTGTCGAGCTTGAGTCCACGCAGGACCTCGGCCACCTTGGCCGCGGTGCGGGTCTCGCGATTGCCAAGCTCCGGGTTCTGGTGGAAGTCGCGGCGCCAGGCGATCAGCTGATCCTGCACGGCACCCAGCTCGCGTTCGATCGCAGCGCGTTCGATCGCGGCGGCGGCGGTCCCCGATGGCAGCGCGGCGAGGGCGAACAGGGTGGCGAGGCAGACGGCGCGGATCGGCATGTCGGGTCTCCGGGAGCGAATGCCGAGTGTCGTGGGGTGCTCGTGCGGGTGCAAGAGTGCGTGACGCTTGCGCGCCTGCTCGGGTAACGTTGCAGCATGTCCGACCGCGCCCTGATCGACCGTCTGCTCGACCTCACCGGCTTTCGCGGCGATGCTCCTGGCGCATTCCGCGCCCTGCACACCTGCATCCTGCGCGGGCTGCCCGGCGTCGGGATTGCAATGCTGCATGCCACCGGGCTGGCCGCGGGTCGCGCTCGGCTTGCAGGCTTGTTCGCTGCCGACGGCAGCGAGGTGATCCCCGGCCACGACGCCGATTCGCGCGGCGGGCGGCTTCCGGTGTTCGACGATGCGCTGGCGGCCCGCTGCGTGGCCAGCGACGCGCCGCTGCGGGTGCTGACTTCCGACCGCGAGCGCAGCCTGCCGTTGGCGCAGGCGCTGCTCCGACCGGCAATCATGCTGGCATTGCCGATCGACGCCCGCGACCGCACCGGATACCGACTGCTGCTCACCAGCGCAGACCCGGCGCGCTTCGACGCGGTCGACGATGGCGCGCTGTGGCGCGAATGCCGGCTCGCCTTTGCGATCCTCGCCGCGGGCTTTTACGAAACCCGGATCGAGCACCAGCAGCAGTCGATCACGGGACTGGCCGAGATCCAGCGGCTGCTGCAACCCGGTGATCCGGCGATCCGCGGAATCACCCATGCGGTGCACTGGCAGCCGGCGGAAACCGCGGCCGGCGACTACTACGACCTGATGAGCCTGAGCCACATCTTCGACGACTTCGAGGACCGCGGCGCAGATGCGTGGGGCGTGATGATGGCCGACGTCTCCGGGCACGGTGCTGCGTCGGCGATGGAAGCGGTGCAGTTCGACGCGATCCTGCGCACTTACGGCGGCAAAGAGCCCCCGGGCGGCCCGGCCGGCGCGCTGTGCTACGCCAACCGGCACTTTTTCTCACGCCGCCAGCGCCCGCACTTCCTGACCGTGTTCGGCGGCGCCGGGCGGCCCGATATCGGCGGCTTCCGCTTCGTCAACGGCGGGCACCTGCCGGCCCTGCGCAGGCGTAGCGATTCGCTCGATTGGCTGGGCCGCGACGACGATGCCGGCATTCCGCTGGGAATCCTGCGCGAGCACCAGTGGCACAACGTCGATACCGACTTGCGCTGCGGCGATCTGCTGGTGTTCTACACCGACGGCATCGTCGAGGCGCGCGACCGCAGCGGTGCGATGTTCGGCAGCGAGCGGCTCGCGTCGCTCATAGCCTGCGGCAGCGACGAGCCTGCTGAGGTCGTGGCACGGGTCCGCGAGGCGCTGTTCACCCATCAGGACGCCGAGAGCGGCGTCGACGACCAGACGCTGCTGGTGGTGCGCCAGGACATGGTCTGAGGTCCGGCGCGCCCAAGAGTTGCGATTCGATACGCTGCTGCGCGGAATCCGAAGCGGCAGCGACCGTGGCGATCGGCTGTTGCGCGGTCGCCGGCATGCCGGCTCCCACAGCGAGATCGCTGCCCCGCGGCCAGTATTGCAGTTTCGAAGCACGCGATTGAACGGCGGGCGATGGCAGCACTTGCTCGCTGTGGGAGCTGCCATGGCAGCGACAGGAGTAGCGGCGACCTGCGATGTTGCGGTCGCCGGCATGCCGGCTCCCACAGCGAGATTGAGCGACCGGTGCAAGCGTCGAACGAGGATGACGCCAAGGCGTCAGCGACCCTCGGTTGCGAGCTGCTCGAGCAAGTCGGCGAACGCTGCATGCGTAGCACCGGCGTCGAACAGGATCGGAGCTGCGGCGCGCAATCGTCGACGCAGCTCGGCACGCTCATCGGCCGCACCCAGCAGCTGTACTGCACGCGCGACATA
>JBBSDI010000056.1:0-14592 GCA_038249585.1 Lysobacterales bacterium
CCGATCGGCTTGCTGGGATTGGCCAGACCGGAGCGCGCCATCTTGATCGACGAGGCGAGCGTGTCGATCGCCTTGTCCTGACCGAACACGACCATCTTCAGATTGCGGTCGAGGTTGCGCAGCACGTCCTTGTCGGATGCGCTGACCTGCTTGGGCGGGATGCGCGCCATCTTGGCCACGATGTACTCGATCTCCGGCACGTCGACGATCAACTTGCGCACGTCTTCCGGCATCAGGCGCTGCCGCGCACCGGCTTCGTCGATCACGTCGATCGCCTTGTCCGGCAGCAGGCGGTCGCCAATGTGCTTGACCGACAGGTCCACCGCCGCCTTCAGCGCATCACCGGTGTATTCGACCTGGTGGTGCTGCTCGAACCGGCTCTTCAGGCCCTGCAGGATCTCGATCGCCTCGGCGATCGTGGGTTCCACCACGTCGATCTTCTGGAAGCGCCGCGCCAGTGCGCGGTCCTTCTCGAACACCGAGCGGAACTCCTGGAAAGTGGTCGAGCCGATGCAGCGCAGTTCGCCCGAGGCCAGTACCGGCTTTATCAGGTTGGACGCATCCATGGTGCCGCCGGATGCCGAGCCTGCACCGATGATGGTGTGGATCTCATCGATGAACAGGATCGAGTTGGGCTGCTGCTTGAGCTGCGCCAGTACCGCCTTGAGGCGCTTCTCGAAGTCACCGCGGTACTTGGTGCCGGCGACCAGTGCGCCCAGGTCCAGCGAATAGATCACGCAGTCCGACAGCAGGTCGGGTACCTGGCCTTCGACGATCCGCTTGGCCAGTCCTTCGGCCAGTGCGGTCTTGCCGACGCCAGCCTCGCCGACATACAGCGGATTGTTCTTGCGCCGGCGGCACAGCACCTGCACGGTGCGCTCGATCTCGTCGGCACGCCCGATCAGCGGATCGATCTTGCCCTGGCGGGCCAGCTCGTTCAGATTGCTGGCGTACTCGCTGAGCGGATTGCCGCGCGACTCGCCGCCTTCTTCGCCTTCCTTCGGCGCCGGCTCCTCGGGCTTTGCCGGCTCCTGGCCGATCTTGGCCGTGCCATGCGCGATGTAGTTGACGACGTCGAGCCGGGTCACGTCCTGCTGGCCGAGGAAGTACACCGCGTGCGAGTCCTTCTCGCTGAAGATCGCGACCAGCACGTTGGCGCCGGTCACCTCTTTGCGACCCGAGGACTGCACGTGGTAGACCGCGCGCTGCAGCACGCGCTGGAAGCCCAAGGTTGGCTGCGTATCGCGCTCGTCGCCGGCAGGCAGCACCGGGACGGTCTCGGCGATGATCGCGCGCAGGTCGCTGCCGATGCGGGCCAGGTCGGCGCCACAGGCGCGCAGTACGGCCGCCGCGGAGGGATTGTCCAGCAGCGACAGGAGCAGGTGTTCGACCGTCATGAACTCATGGCGGCGCTCACGCGCTTCCTTGTAGCACTGTCCAATGGTGAGCTCGAGATCCTTGCTGAACATGTCGGCCTCCTCGGCGAAGTGCTAAAGCTTTTCCATGGTGCACAACAGCGGATGCTGGTGCGAACGCGAGAACTCGTTGACCTGCGTGACTTTGGTTTCTGCCACCTCGCGGGTGAAGACACCGCACACGCCCTTGCCGCGGGTATGCACGTGCAGCATGACCTGGGTCGCTTTCTGTCGATCCATGGCGAAAAAAGTCTCCAGCACCGATACGACGAACTCCATCGGCGTGTAGTCGTCGTTGAGCAACACGACCTGATACAGCGGCGGCTTTTCCAGCTCCGGCCGGGATTCCTCGACGGCGACGCCGCGATCCCGGTCGGTTTCCGGTCGCTCCGGGCCGCCGCTGGCGAAGATGAAACCGACACGATCCATGGGTAACGAGTATAGGCCTCGGACGAGAGAATGGCGTGACATCGCACGACATGGACGGCGCCCGGGGTTCCGGGCACCATGTCGTGTCGTCCCTATGTGGGGCCATCGGTCCCGGAGTGCAAGTTCCATGCGCAAGCTGGTCGTTCTGCTCGTTGTTTTCCCGCTTTTGGCAGGACTTGCCTTCGCCCAGGGCGCCACCTCCGACCGCCGTGTGCAGAAGCTGCTCGACAACCGCAAGCTGGCCTACGAGGTCGACCAGCAGGGCGATTTCCGGGTGACCTATTCGTTGCCCGAGGGCCGCAGCCAGATGGCGATCGTGCGTTCGGCGGTTGCCTCCTATGGCGAGCTCAGCGTGCGTGAGGTCGTGTCGGCGGGCTATCGCAGTCCCAACATCACCCTGTCGGCCGAGGTCGCGAATCGCTTGCTTGAGCTCAATGCGCGCTCCAAGCTCGGCGCATGGACCCGCCAGGGACCGATGGCGCTTCTGGTGACACGGGTGCCGGCAGATGCCGACGCGCGCGAACTGGCCGACGCGATCGAATTCACCGCTACCGCCGCCGATGCGGTCGAACGCGAGCTGGCTGCGGGCAAGGACGACTACTGACAGTGGCTATCGACGCAGAGCCTGCGCCGATCCTGCGCCCGGCAGTGACTGTCGCTACCGTGGTCGAACGCGAAGGGCGCTTTCTGTATGTCGAGGAACGGATCCGCGGTGAGCTGGTGATCAATCAGCCGGCCGGACACCTGGATCCGGGCGAATCGCTGGTCGACGCCGCGATCCGCGAGACCCTGGAAGAAACCGCGTGGCAGGTGCAACCGCAAGCGCTGGTGGCGGTCTACCAGTGGCGAAATCCCATCGACAATGGCGGCGTGGTGCGGTTCACCTTCGCCGCCGCGGCGCTGGCGGAGCTGCCCGGACGCGCGCTCGATGCAGGCATAGAGCGTGCCGTATGGCTCGATCGCGAGGAACTGATTGCACAAGCGGGCCGCCTGCGCAGTCCGCTGGTACTGCGCTCGCTCGATGACTACCTTGCGGGTATCCGGATTCCACTGTCGGCCTTGCAAGTAGTCGAACCTGCTGCTCGACGGCGCTAAAGTGTGCATGAGCACTTCAATGCAGGCAGGCAGATGAACAGCGGCGCGGTGATGCTGGGGATGTCGGGTGGCGTCGACTCGTCGGTTGCCGCCCTGTTGCTCAAGCGGCAGGGCCTCGATGTGCGCGGTCTGTTCATGAAGAACTGGGAAGAAGACGACCGCGACGGTGTGTGCCCCGCCGAAGCCGATGCGCAGGATGCAGCCACCGTGGCGCAGCAGTTGGGCATTCCCCTGCATACGCGCAACTTCGCGACTGAATATTGGGACGGCGTGTTCGAGCATTTTCTTGCCGAGCATCGCGCCGGCCGCACGCCCAACCCCGACGTGCTGTGCAACCGCGAGATCAAGTTCAAGACCTTCATCGAACACGCACTCGACCTGGGCGCCGAGCGCATCGCGACTGGCCACTATGCGCGGGTCGCGCTGCGTGGCGGTCGCTACCGGCTGTTGCGTGGGATGGATGCGGCGAAAGACCAGAGCTACTTCCTGCACGCTGTCGGCCAGGACGCACTGTCGCGCACCCTGTTTCCGGTCGGCGAGTTGGGAAAGCCCGCAGTACGCGCACTCGCGCAGGCGGCCGGGCTGCCGACCCATGCCAAGAAGGACTCGACGGGGATCTGTTTCATCGGCGAGCGCGACTTCCGCGGCTTCCTCGCCCGCTACATCGCGCCGCAGCCAGGCCCGATCATCGGCGTCGATGGCGTGACGCTCGGCACCCATCAAGGACTGGCATTCCATACGCTCGGCCAGCGTGGCGGTCTGGGGCTGGGCGGCATCCGCGGGCGCGCGGAAGCCGCGTGGTACGTGGTCGGCAAGGACCTGCAGCGCAATGCCCTGCTGGTAGACCAGCAGCACGACAGCCCGTGGCTGATGTCGCGGCGGCTGCTCGCCGGCGCCATGCACTGGATTGGCGGGCAGCCATCGGGCACACGCTTTACGGCAACCGCGCGCTGCCGCTACCGCCAGCCCGACCAGGCCTGCGAGGTCGTGGTGCGCGACGACGGCGGCATCGAGGTATTGTTCGAACAAGCGCAGCGCGCGAGTACGCCGGGGCAATCGGTCGTTCTGTATGCCGACGACGAGTGCCTCGGCGGTGCGGCGATCGACGCCACCGATGCGGCCTGGGGTGGACTGCACGACGCGCCCACGCTGCGGCCAATCATGGCCGCAGGGAGCCGACGATGAACGAAGACGGACAGGTGATTGCCTTGGCGGGTCTGTTCCAGGCAGCGCGGCTGGTGGTCGATCTCGCCCACGAGGGCCGCTGCGACACGACCGCGATGGAATCGAGCCTGCAAAGCGTATTGCGCATCGACGCCTCGACCCCGCTCGCGGTGTTCGGCGGGCTGGAGGGCGTCCGTCTCGGCCTTGCCGTGTTCGGCGACGCTGTCGAGGGCAAGGGCACCGAGGCGAGCGTCACCCGCATCACCGCGACTGTGATGCACCTGGAGCGCAAGCTGATGCGCGACCCGCAGATGCTGGAGGCAGTGCGCAACGGCATTGAATCGGTCGCCCGCGATCTCGGCCGCGGCGCGCTGGAGTCCGAGGCGCTGGCCGAACGGCTCGGCGCACTGTACGGGGACACCTTGAGCACCCTCAAGCCGCGCGTCATCGTGCAGGGCAATGGGCTGCAACTGAGCCAGCCGATGGTGGTGGCCCGTATCCGCGCCGCGCTATTGGCCGCCGTGCGCGCTGCCGTGCTGTGGCGGCAGATGGGCGGTAGTCAGCTGCGCATGATGTTCCAGCGCGGAAGCTTGTCCAGGCGCGCCCGCGAGATGCTCGCCACCATCGCGTAGTCGCCGTTCCGGCGGGCCCTGGCCGCTGGTGCTGGCCGCTGGCTCGTGCGTTCCCGCAGTCGCTCCGTATACGCCATAATCACGGGCTGGCGGCACTCGCCGCGAGTCACCCTGTCGTGGAACCGCGCCGACGGCGCCCGGAGACCCCCATGTTCGATTCGTTCAAAGTCCGCTCGACGCTCGAAGTCGGCGGCAAGCAGTACACGTACTGGAGCCTGGCCCTGCTTGGCGAGCGCTTCAATCTCAAGCGCCTGCCATATGCGATGAAGATCCTGCTCGAGAACCTGCTGCGCAACGAGGACGGCGTGGCGGTCAGCGCCAAGGAGATCGAGGCGGTCAGCACCTGGGACCACCGCAAGCCCTCCGACACCGAGATTGCCTTCATGCCGGCGCGCGTGGTGCTGCAGGATTTCACCGGCGTGCCCTGCGTGGTCGATCTGGCCGCGATGCGCGATGCGATGCGCAAGCTCGGCGGCGATCCGAACCGGATCAATCCGCTGGCCCCGGCCGAACTGGTCATCGATCACTCCGTGCAGGTCGACGAGTTCGGCAAGGCAGACTCGGTCGACAACAACGTCAGGATCGAGTTCCAGCGCAATCAGGAGCGCTACGCCTTCCTGCGCTGGGGCCAGAAAGCCTTCAACAACTTCAACGTGGTGCCGCCGCGCACCGGTATCGTGCACCAGGTGAACCTGGAGAATCTGGCCCGCGTGGTGATGACCGCGCAGAAGAACGGCGAATTGCAGGCGTTCCCGGATACGGTGTTCGGCACCGATTCGCATACCACCATGATCAACGGTATCGGCGTGCTCGGCTGGGGCGTTGGCGGCATCGAGGCCGAGGCCGCGATGCTCGGCCAGCCCTCGTCGATGCTGATTCCCGATGTGGTCGGATTCAAGCTCGACGGCAAGCTGCCCGAAGGTGCTACCGCGACCGATCTGGTGCTCACCGTGACCCAGATGCTGCGCAAGCACGGCGTGGTCAACAAGTTCGTCGAGTTCTATGGTCCGGGACTCGACCACCTGCCGCTGGCCGATCGCGCCACCATCGCCAACATGGCGCCGGAATACGGCGCGACGTGCGGCATCTTCCCGATCGACGCGGAATCGTTGAACTACCTGCGCCTTTCGGGCCGCAGCGATGAGACGGTCACATTGGTCGAGGCCTATGCGAAGGCCCAGGGCCTGTGGCGCGACCCGTCGGTGGTCGCCGACTACAGCTCCACGCTGGGTCTGGACATGGCCTCCGTCAAGCCGTCGATGGCAGGACCAAAGCGCCCGCAGGACCGCGTGCTGCTGGCGGACGTGGCCGCCAACTTCACCGAGATGCGCGATCCGATGAGCGATACGCGCGCCGCCAAATCGAAAGTCGCCACGCCCGGCAGGGCGAGCGGCACGATCGATGGCAAGGCCTTCGAGTTGAGCGATGGCGCGGTGGTGATCGCCGCGATCACCTCCTGCACCAACACCTCCAATCCTGCGGTGATGCTGGGTGCGGGCCTGCTGGCGCGCAACGCGGTCGCCAGGGGATTGAGCGTCAAGCCGTGGGTCAAGACCTCGCTGGCGCCGGGCTCGCTGGTGGTCACCGAGTACCTGAAGAAAGCCGGCGTGCTCGACGATCTGGAGAGGCTGAAGTTCTTCGTGGTCGGCTACGGCTGCACGACCTGCATCGGCAACTCCGGGCCGCTGCCGCCGGAAGTCAGCAAGGCGATTGCCGATGGCGAGCTGATCGTGGCAGCGGTGCTCTCGGGCAACCGCAACTTCGAAGGCCGGGTGCATCCGGAGGTCAAGGCGAACTACCTCGCCTCACCGCCGCTGTGCGTGGCCTACGCGATCGCCGGCACGGTCAATATCGACCTGAGCGTCGATCCGCTCGGTGTCGGCCACGATGGCAAACCGGTGTATCTGCGCGACATCTGGCCGTCCAATCAGGAAATCGCCGACACCATCGCGCGCACCGTGGGTCCGGAGCTGTTCCGCCAGGCCTATGCCAACGTCTTCGCAGGCGACAGTCGCTGGAACCAGGTCGCCTCGCCGGACGGCGCGCTGTACCAGTGGGACGAGGCGTCGACCTACATCAAGCACCCGCCTTATTTCGAGGGCATGACCCTCGAGGTAGGCACGATCGCCGACATCCACCACGCGCGCGCGCTCGGAATCTTCGGCGACTCGATCACCACCGACCACATCTCGCCTGCCGGCGACATCAAGGCCAGTTCTCCGGCCGGCACTTTCCTGCAGGAGCGCGGGGTCACCAAAGCAGACTTCAACTCATACGGCGCGCGCCGCGGCAATGACGACGTGATGGTGCGCGGCACCTTCGCCAACATCCGGATCAAGAACCTGATGCTGGGTGGCGAGGAAGGCGGCAATACCCTGCACCAGCCCTCGGGCGAGCGCCTGTCGATCTACGAGGCCGCACAGCGCTACAAGGCCGAACGGGTTCCGCTGGTGGTGCTGGCCGGCAAGGAATACGGCACCGGTTCATCGCGCGATTGGGCCGCCAAGGGCACCATGCTGCTCGGCGTGCGCGCCGTGATTGCCGAGAGCTTCGAGCGCATCCACCGCTCCAATCTGGTCGGCATGGGGGTGATGCCGCTGTCGTTCATGCCGGGCGAGAATGCGCAGACACTGGGTCTGAAGGGCGACGAGGAGTACACCATCGCCGGTCTCAACGATGGCGCTGCCAAACAGGTTGAAGTGGTGGCCACGGGTTCGGCCGGCGAGATCCGTTTCACCGCCAATGTGCTGCTGCTGACCCCGAAGGAGATCGAATACATGCGCCACGGCGGCTTGCTGCAATATGTATTGCGGCAGCTCGCGGGCAGCGCCAAGCGCGCTGCCTGAGTAGCTGCAACTGCGATGGGGCCGGAGCGCCGGCCCCATCTGTGTCGCTGGCACGCAGGGGCACGCGGTTCAACTGCGCTCCCATTCGGCCGTGTAACAGCGCCACTGGCCCTCCTCCAATTGCCAGCCGCTGACGATCCGCACCTGCTCTCCACGCTCGGGAAAAAACCGCCCACCGATAACCGTGGCAGACACGGTGACCGTGGCGCGATCGCCGTGCAGTGTGATCTCCGGCGAACCGAGCAGCACCTCGATGCGATCGTTGCCGAGCATCTGGCTGCCGAGAAAACCGCGCAGCATGCGACGATCGATACGTTCGCTGCCGCCGACAAAATCTTCGCTCACGTGTTCGACGAAGTCGGCCGGCCGACGCGCTTCGATCGCCGCTTCCATCGCCGCCATGGTCGCGCGCAGGCGTGCATCCGGGCCTTCCTGCGTGCAGGCCACCATCAGGCAAGCCAGCAAGCACGGCAGCAGCCGGATCAGCTTGTCGAAGTGGGGGGGCTGTGCTCCAATCGTTGCCATAACATTGCGCCGGCGCGTTTTGCTGCGCTGCCGCACGAATCGGTTCACGGGTTGCCTGAGGGAGGCTAAGTCGAACATGGGTGCTGAAAAAATCTGGTTGAAGACCTATCCGGAGGGTACCCCACCGGAAGTCGACGTAAACGCCTATCCGTCGGTGACTCACGTGCTGGCCGACGCATGCCAAAAGTTCGCCACACGGCCTGCTTTCAGCAACTTCGGCAAACAGCTCACGTATGCCGATGTCGACCGACTCAGCACCCACTTCGCCGCGTACCTGCTCAACGATCTCAAGCTCAAGCGCGGCGATCGGGTCGCGATCATGCTGCCCAACATCCTGCAGTACCCGATCGCCCTGTTCGGGATCCTGCGCGCCGGTCTGACCGTGGTCAATACCAATCCGTTGTATACCCCGCGCGAGCTCAAGCACCAGCTCAACGACTGCGGGGCATCGGCGATTATCGTGCTCGACAACTTCGCAAGCGTCGTGCAGCAGGTCCTCGGCGACACCAAGATACGCCAGGTGATCACCACCGGGCTCGGTGACATGCTCGGCTTTCCGAAGAGCCTGATCGTGAATTTCGTTGCGCGGTACGTCAAGAAGCTGATCCCCGACTACAACATCCCCTCTGCGATCCGCTTCAACGACACGCTCTCGCGCGGCGCATCGAGCAAGGTCCCCAACGTGCAGGTCGGCCCGGACGACATCGCTTTCCTGCAGTACACCGGAGGCACTACGGGCGTGGCCAAGGGAGCGATGCTCACCCATCGCAACATGGTCGCCAACATGCAGCAGGTCTCGGCATGGTTCGGCACCCGCATCGATGCCGGCAACGAGGTGATGATCACCGCGCTGCCGCTGTATCACATCTTCGCACTGACCTGTAACTGCCTGGTCTTCATGAAGTACGGCGGACTGAACGTGTTGATCACCAATCCGCGCGACATGGCCGGGTTCGTCAAGGAAATCTCGACGCTTCGGTTTACCGCAATCACTGGTGTGAACACCCTGTTCAATGGCCTGCTGAACACAGCCGACTTCGACAAGGTCGACTTCAGCCGGCTCAAGATGTCCTTCGGCGGCGGCATGGCGGTGCAGCGCGCGGTGGCCGAGCGCTGGAAGAAGGTCACCGGTTGTTCGCTCATCGAAGGCTACGGAATGACCGAAAGTGCGCCAGTGGCGACGGTCAACATCCTTGGCGGCGATTACAACGGCTCGATCGGCGTACCCGCGCCATCGACCGAGCTCAGCGTGCAAGACGACGATGGCAAGATGCTGCCGATGGGTGAGATCGGGGAGATCTGCATTCGCGGCCCGCAGGTGATGAAGGGCTACTGGCAGCGCGAGGAGGACACCGCCAAGATGCTGATGCCCGATGGCTGGCTGCGCACCGGCGATATGGGCCGCATGGACGCGCAGGGCTTCTTCTACATCGTCGATCGCAAGAAGGACATGATCCTGGTCTCGGGATTCAACGTGTATCCCAACGAGATCGAGGACGTGATCGCGATGATGCCGGGCGTCATGGAGGTCGCAGCCGTGGGAGTGCCGGACGAGAAATCCGGCGAGGCGGTAAAGGTCGTTATCGTCAAGAAGGACCCCGCCCTGACCGCAGACGAAGTGCGCGCCCACTGCAAGATCAACCTCACCGGCTACAAGCTGCCGCGCTTCGTCGAGTTCCGCGATTCGCTGCCCAAGACCAATGTCGGCAAGATCCTGCGCCGCGAGCTTCGTGACAGCGCGCCGAAGCCCGGCGCCTGAGTTTCGCGCCGGCAATCCGTCGCACGCCGGCAGAAACGTGCCGGCGGTCAGTCGGCATCGGTTGGATCTGGACGCAGCGCGCGTGCCCTGCCGATGGCGCCGCGACCGAAGCGCTGGTTGATCCGATCGAGCACCAAATCGGGCTGTTTTTCCACCTGCGGCACATCGAACAACTGCGCCTGCGGCGACACCACGTGGGCCTCGAACCCCGACAAACTCACGCCGAGCAGGCGCAGCTTGCGGCCCGTCCGTTCATGCCACCACTTGTCCAGCAGGGCTCCCGCTGCGTCATACACAAGCCCCGTAGCGTCGATCTGCGCGGCGAGCGTTGCCTGACGGGTCGAGGTCTCGAACGGCGGGACGCGCAGTTTCACGGTAACGGTCCTGGCCTTCAATCCATGCGCCCGCGCTCGCTCCCCTACCCGTTCGCACAGACGCATCAGCCAGTGACGCGCCTGATCGAGCGTGTCGAGGTCCGTCTCGAAGGTATGCTCGGCACCGATCGATTTTTCTTCGCGGTCCGGCACCACCTCGCGCTCGTCCACGCCGCTTGCAAGCCGCTGTGCGGCGATCGCATGCGAACCCAGCGCACCTGCAAGCAGCCGTAGCTCGGCGCAGCGCAGCTCGCCGATGGTGCGGATTCCGATCTTCAGCAGTCGCTCGCCGGCGACTTTTCCGATCGTCCACAGGCGCGTTACGGGCAGCGGGTCGAGGACTTCCCGCACCTGTTCGGACTGCAGATGGAAACATCCATCAGGCTTGGCCAGCTCGGTGGCCAGTTTGGCCAGCAGCTTGTTGTGCGACATGCCGACCGAACACGCCAAGCCGAGGCGCTCGCGGATCATTGCGCGGATCCGCGGACCGATATCGGTCATCGCGCCGTGCAAACGACGGCTGCCGCTGACATCCAGAAATGCCTCGTCCAGCGAAAGTCCTTCGACCTGCGGAGTGAACTCGCGCAGGATCGTGAACACTGCCGCGGACACTTCCACATAGCGATCCATGCGCGGGGCAATAAATATGCCAGCAGGACAAAGCCGCCGCGCGATCGACCCAGGCATCGCCGACCGAACGCCGAATCGTCGCGCTTCATAGCTCGCCGTCGCCACCACGCCACGCGCACCAGCGCCACCGACAATGACCGGAAACCCCCTTGTTTCAGGGCGATCGAGCTGTTCGACCGAAGCATAGAATGCATCCATGTCGACATGGATCACGGCGCGCGAAGTTTTCATGGAATTGAGTCAGTATCGAAATCACCGGCACGGGTTTTGCCGACTGAGCTTGTTGATGTCAAGCTGGTGCCGGCTACAGAACGCATGGATTTTTCTCTGTGTATTCGCCGTTGCAAGCCCTCTCCCTCCCCCGCTCCGAGGACTGTGCCATGACAAACGTCGAAATGCTGCATCGCGACCCGACCCCTGCACTGCGTACCGTGCGCACCGAAGTCGAAACGGAAATCGATGTCTATTGGTGCCACATGCACCCAGCGCTGCGTGGTTCAGACGATGCGCCATCGCGACCGTGCTTTTCGTCCCAACTGCTCAACGACCTTGCCGCCTTCCAATCGTGGGCGGCGCAACGCATCGAGCGCCGTGCGAGCGAGGCCGATCACGAACCGCTCGCGCATGTGGTGCTGGCCTCCGATCAAAGCGTGTTCAACCTTGGCGGCGACCTCGAACTGTTCGCGCAGCTGATCCGCACCCGCGACCGGGCGACGATGATGGCATACGCGTTGCGCTGCATCGATGTGGCGGTCGGGTTCCACCGTATGGCGCGAGCGCCGGTGCACAGCATTGCGGTCGTGCAAGGCGACGCGCTCGGCGGCGGGTTCGAGGCGGCGCTGTGCTGCAATACCCTGATCGCCGAGGAAGGCACCGGGATGGGTTTTCCGGAGGTATTGTTCGACCTGTTTCCCGGCATGGGCGCGTTTTCTTTCCTGAGTCGGCGTATCTCGCCAGCCCAGGCGGAACGGATGATGCTCGACGGCCGGGTGTACCGCGCGGAAGAGCTGCATCGGATGGGCGTGGTCGACATTCTGGCCCCCAAGGGCGAGGGAATCGATGCCGCGCGCGAGCTGATCCGGCGCAATCGCCGGATACCGAATGCGCGACGCGCAATGCACACGGTGCGCGAGATGTGCCAGCCGATCCCGCGCTCGGAGCTCGACGCGGTGACCGAAGTCTGGGTCGACACGGCACTGGGGCTCGGCGACAAGGCGCTGGCCACGATGGAAAGACTGGTGCGCGCGCAATACAAGCGGTTTTCCGGCGCAAGCGCCGTCGACGTTGCGCGGATCGGGTGACGCGGTCGAGGCCGGTTCAGGCCTTGCCGCGGTCGCCTGGATCGGAAAGCTCCTGCAATCGCTGCATGACTTCAGGAGCGGACTGGCGCACCCGCAGCAGGTGCTCCTGCAACGAGCGCACGTAGACCCGCCACTCCTGCGGCAGTTCGGCGCGGGCGGGTCGCATGCCCTCGCCGCAGGCTGCCGCGAGCTGTGATGCGCCCATGTTGCCAGCGACTCCCTTCATCGCGTGGCAGCCGTCGCGCACACCTTCCCAGTCGCCCTTCTGCGCACAGGCTTCCACCTCGCCGAGGCATCGCGCGGCGTCGCGCAGGCATTGCTCAACGAATCTCTGCACGAAATCGCTGCCCAGTCGCAACGACGCCAGTTCAGCCAACACGCTCTCGTCGAGAACCACCGCGTCGCGCGCAACGCGCACCGACTCGACCGGACGCGGCGTGCCGTCGCCAGCGGCTTCTGCCAGCGCATCGAGCAGCTCGCCCGCGACAATCGGCTTGGTCAGGAATACCGACACGCCCGCATCCTGCGCGGCCTTGCGCGTCTCTGGTGTCGCGTCGGCGGTCAACGCGATCAGCGGCGTGCGCCGCGAACCCATCTCCAGATAGCGCGCCTGCTTGATCACATCGATCCCGGAGGTGCCGGGCATGTGCACATCGAGGATGACCGCGTCGTAGCCGCCATCTGCCAGGCGGTCGAGCAAGGCCTCGCCGTCGCCGACCACTTCCGGGCGGTGCCCCGCACGCTCCAACAGACGCCGCAATACCAGCTGGTTGGCCGGCTGATCGTCGGCGACCAGAACGCTCAGAGACCGCACCCGGGCCCGATGTCGCACAAACGGATCGTCGAACGCGATGACGTTGCCGGACGGCAACTCGACGGGTGCGACGGCGTCCCGCGCATCGCTGCCGAACGGAATCTCGAACCAGAACCGCGTGCCGCCGCCAGGATTGTCTTCGAATCCGATCTGGCCGCCGAGCAGCTCAACCAGGGTACGCGCGATGGTGGTACCAAGCCCGGTACCGCCGAAACGCCGCGAGATGCTGGGATCGCCCTGCTCGAAGGCTTCGAAGATGCGCGCCTTGACCGCATCGGGAATACCAGGCCCGGTGTCGGTAACCACGAACCGCAAGCGTGCCGGTTCGGACTCGGATATCTGCTTGCGCACCGCAACCGTCACCGACCCGCTGTCGGTGAACTTGATCGCGTTGTGGACCAGATTGACGAGTATCTGGCGCAGGTGAGCGGAGTCGCCGATCATCGCGTCGGGCACATCGTCGCCGAAGGAGGTTTCGAAGCGCAGGGACTTTTCGGCAGCCAGCGGATGCAGCATGGTCGACACCGCGCGCATCACGTCGCGCAGCCGGAACGGTCCATCCCGACGCCGCAGTTTGCCCGACTCGATCGCAGTGATATCGAGCACGTCTTCGACCAGCAACAGCAGCGAACGCGCCGATGCCTGCATCACATCCACGCACTCGCGCTGCTCGGGGTTCAGGCGCGTGCCCGCCAGCAGGTCGCTCATGCCCACGATGCCATTGAGCGGCGTGCGGAACTCATGACTCATGTTGGCCAGAAAGCGACTCTTCGCCGCATTGGCCTGTTTGGCCTCATCCATGGCCTTGGTCAACGCCAGCAGCAGACTGCGTTGATACAGCGGAATCGCGAACAGTCCAACAAACAGTCCCCATGCCAGATAGGGATTGGACTGCCAGTAGCTGTTGGCGAGAATCACCACGCCGAACGAGGCGCATGCCATCAGCGTGGCCGCGATCAGGAACCTGGTGCCATAGCGCAGGCCGTTGCCGATCGTGGTCCACAGGTAAATGATGTACAGCGGCGCCAGCTCACGCCCATGGATCGACATCACGCCGGCCAGCGTGCAGTAGTCGCCCAGCATGCCGATCACGCGCCGCACATCCGACCTGCCCGGGCGAATCGCGATGGCGACCAGCAATCCGAAAGCCAGCGAGGTCTCGGCGGCCATGATCGCGAACACCCAGCGCAGCTTGACGTCGTCGAACTCGTAGCGCAGTCCGAGAAAACCGATGTAGCTGAGGATCAGCACGGCGATGCCGAGCCGGATCAGCGCCTGGCCGTGCTCGGTGTCGGGCCGGCCTTGAAAGCGGCGGGCCACCTTGAGCCAAGTCGCGCGCATACGGTCGGGCCTGCGGCGAAGGCTCAGGAAACCGGTGCCAGCGGACCCTTGAAGGCCCGCCGGATCTCGAGGAACCGCGGCAGCACGCGATGGAATGCGTCCACTATGGCTGGATCGAAGGCCTTGGCGCGCTCGGACTCGATATGCGTCACCACGTCGTCCACTGCGTGCGCTTTGCGCCAGGTGCGGTCAGAGGTCATGGCGTCGAACACATCGGCGAGGGCGACGATCCGTGCGGCTTGCGGAATGTCCTCGCCGCGCAACCCG
>JBBSDI010000057.1:0-14395 GCA_038249585.1 Lysobacterales bacterium
CCGTCAACGACGCCAGATCCGCCACGGGCGGCGGCCGCGCGCAAACCCAATCCGCCAATCGGCTACAGCCTCTAACCCCTCACCCGCTCCATCACCTGCTCCCGCGTAAGCGCCTCCGCCTCCGTCGCGCGGCGCGCGCGGTGCTCGAACGTGCCGGCCGCGACCCCGCGTTCGGATACCACGATGCGGTGCGGGATGCCGATCAGCTCGATGTCGGCGAACATCACGCCGGGGCGCAGGCCGCGGTCGTCGAGCACGGTGTCGATGCCGGCGCTGGTGAGATCGCGGTACAGCGCTTCGACTGCCTCGACGACCTTCGGATCGTTCTTCGGATTGATCACGCACAGCGCGACCTTCCACGGCGCCATCGTGTCCGGCCAGATGATGCCGGCCTCGTCGTGGTTCTGTTCGATGGCGGCGGCCACGATGCGGCTGACGCCGATGCCGTAGCAGCCCATGTACATCACCGACGCCTTGCCAGCGGCATCCAGCACCGTCGCGTTCATCGCCTGCGCATACTGCTGGCCGAGCTGGAACACGTGGCCGACTTCGATGCCGCGTGCGATCGACAGGGTGCCGTGGCCGTCGGGCGACAGATCGCCCTCGACCACGTTGCGGATGTCGGCTACCAGGTCGGGTTCGGCGCAATCGCGGCCGAAGTTGACGCCTTTGAGATGGAAGCCTTGGCGATTGGCGCCGCACACGAAGTCGGCCAGTGCCGCCACGCTGGGGTCGGCGATGACGGTGATCTTGCCGACCGGCGCGACCGGGCCGATGAAGCCGGGCACGCAACCGAGGTGGGCTGCGATCTCGGCCTCGGTGGCCAGCCGGTAATCGCCCAGACCTTGGATTTTCTGCAGCTTGATCTCGCTGACCATGTGATCGCCGCGCACCAGTGCCAGCACGAAACCCTGCTCGCCCATCACCGCATAGGCCTTGACCGTGCTCGACAGGGGCGCGCCGAGCAGGGCTGCGACTTCCTCGCAGGTGGTCTGGGTCGGCGTGGCAACCGATTCCATCGCGGCCGTTGCAGGCGGGCGTGCGGCAGCGCTCACCAGCGCCTCGGCCTTCTCGATGTTCGCCGCATAGTCCGATCCATTCGAGAACGCGATCGCATCCTCGCCGGACTCGGCCAGCACGTGGAACTCCTGGCTGGCGTTGCCGCCGATCGCGCCCGAATCGGCCTGCACCGCGCGGAATGAAAGACCCAGGCGGGTGAAGATGCGGGTGTAGGTGTCGAACATGTTCTGGTATTCGCGCGCCAGGCAGTCGCTGTCGAGATGGAAGGAATAGGCGTCTTTCATCAGGAACTCGCGCGCGCGCATCACGCCGAAGCGCGGCCGGATCTCGTCGCGGAACTTGGTCTGGATCTGGTAGAAATTCAGCGGCAACTGCTTGTAGCTGCGCAGTTCGTTGCGTGCGAAATCGGTGACCACTTCCTCGTGGGTCGGGCCGTAGCAGAACTCGGCGTCCTTGCGGTCGCGCAGCTTGAGCAACTGGGCGCCGAACTTCTGCCAGCGCCCGGTTTCTTCCCACAGCTCGCGCGGCTGGATCGAGGGCATCGACAGCTCCAGCGCGCCGGCGCGATCCATCTCCTCGCGCACGATCGCCTCGACCTTGCGCAGCACGCGCAGCCCGAGCGGGCTCCAGGTGTAGATGCCGGCCGCATGCTTGCGGATCATGCCCGCGCGCAGCATCAGCTTCTGGCTGATCACATCAGCGTCGGCGGGGACTTCCTTGACCGTGGCAAGGTGGAACTTCGACAGGCGCATGGCGGCTCGCGGGCGTGCAAAGGGCTGCGAGTGTAGCCGCCGGCCGCAGTGCGGGCCAACGCGGCATGAACGCCGGGGATCGGTTCGCCGCCGCACGCACCGCCACTGCTGTAGCCTTGCGCCATGGCCGCGGCGGTTTCCCCCAATGTCCCAGCTCAGCTGCAGGTCGAAGGCGACGGCGCACGCCTGCGAATGCAGGGCGCATGGACGCTGGCCCACCTCGATGGGCTGATCGCAGGCGCCGATCAAGTGCACGTGGCCAGCGGGCCGCTCGCGATCGACGCCAGCGAAGTTGCCGAGCTCGATACCGCCGGGGTGCTGCTGCTGCTGCGCACCCTGCGCGCCAGCGGCCAGCCGCTTCAGGCGCATACGATCACCGGGCTGGGCGAGGCCGACACCGCGCTGCTGCAACTGCTGGCCTCGCGACTCGAGCCGCAGCGCCCGCAACGCGAGCGCCACTTCCAGTTTCGACTGTTGCTCTCGCGCATCGGTGCTGCAGTGGTGCGCTTTCTTGCCACCGGGCGCGAGTTTCTCGGCTTCGTAGGGCTGGTGATCGCCACCCTCGGCCAGTTGCTGATCCGCCGCCGTCGCCTGCGCTGGACCAGCACGGTCTTTCACATGGAGCAGGTCGGCCTCGACGCGGTGCCGATCGTTGCCTTGCTGACGTTCCTGGTCGGCGCGGTGGTGGCCTTCGTCGGCGCCACGGCACTGCGCGACTTCGGCGCCGAGGTATTCACCGTCGAGCTGGTAGCGATCTCTTTCCTGCGCGAATTCGGCGTGCTGCTGACCGCGATCCTGCTGGCCGGGCGCTCGGGAAGCGCGTTCACCGCGCAGATCGGCTCGATGAAAAGCCGCGAGGAGCTGGATGCGATCCAGGTGCTCGGTCTCGATGCGATCGAGCTGCTGGTGATCCCGCGCCTTCTCGCCTTGCTGGTCATGCTGCCGCTGCTGGCATTCATCGCCACCATCATGGGCATCCTCGGCGGCGGGCTGGTCGGCATCCTCGCGCTCGACATCACGCCGGGCATGTTCATCTCCCGATTGTACGAGATGACCGACATCAGCCACTTCTGGGTCGGCATGTCGAAGGCGCCGGTGTTCGCATTCCTGATCGCGGTGGTCGGCTGCATGGAGGGCTTCAAGGTCGAGGGCAGCGCCGAATCGGTCGGTCGCCACACGACCGCCTCGGTGGTGCAGTCGATCTTTCTGGTCATCGTGGTCGATGCGATGTTCGCGATGTTCTTCATGCAGCTCGACATATGAGCGCGGCCAGCGAGCCCATCATCGAAGTCGAAGGCCTGCGCAACGTGTTCGGCAAGCAGGTCGTGCATGACGGCGTGGACCTGAGCGTACTGCGTGGCGAGGTGCTCGGCGTGGTCGGCGGCTCGGGGGCTGGCAAGAGCGTGCTGATGCGCGCGATCCTGGGGCTCAAGCGCCCCGACGGCGGACGCATCCGCATGTTCGGCCAGGACACGACCTATCTCGACGCCGATGCGCGAAAGCCCTTCGAGCGCCGCATCGGGCTGCTGTTTCAGGACGGCGCGCTGTTTTCGTCGCTGACCGTGGCCGAAAACGTGAAGGTGCCCCTGCAGGAGTATTACAACCTGCCGACCGACTTCCTCGACGAACTGGCATTGCTGAAAATCCGCATGACCGGGTTGCCGGCCGATGCCGCGCACAAGCATCCCGCGCAACTTTCCGGCGGCATGCGCAAGCGCGCAGGCCTTGCGCGCGCACTCGCGCTGGACCCCGAGATCCTGTTTCTCGACGAGCCCACCTCGGGCCTCGATCCGATTGGCGCGGCGGCCTTCGACGATCTGATCCGCACCCTCACCAATGCCCTCGGTCTCACCGTATTCCTGGTCACCCATGACATGGACAGCCTCTACAACCTGTGCGACCGCGTGGCGGTGCTGGCCGACGGCAAGATGATCGTCGTCGACACCGTCGATGTGGTCGAACGCAACCCGCATCCGTGGATTCGCGAGTGCTTTCAGGGCCCGCGTGGTCGCAGCGCCATGCAGCAGCACGACCGCAGCCAGGTCGCTCAACCCACCCCATCCGGAGCCTGACCCATGGAGACCCGCGCGAGCTACGTGGTCATCGGCGCATTCACCCTCGGCATCCTGGTGGCGGCTTTTCTGTTCGTGCTGTGGATCGGCAAGCTGCAGCTCGATCGCGAATGGGACTGGTACGACATCGTGTTCAACGAAGCCGTCACCGGCCTGTCGGTCGGCGGCGCGGTGCAGTACAACGGCATCCAGATCGGCGAGGTGCGCCGATTGTCGCTGGGCGTGGCCAATCCCAGCCAGGTGCTGGCGCGCGTGCGCATCAATGGCGGCACGCCGGTGAAGGTCGACACCAAGGCCAAGCTCACCCTCACCGGCTTGACCGGCGTGGCGGTGATCCAGCTCAGCGGCGGTACGTCAGACGCCGCGATGCTGGCCGATCACAGCGGCGATCGCATCCCGCAGATCATCGCCGATGAAAGCGCGCTGCAGAAGCTGCTCGCCTCCAGCGAGGACATCGTGACCAGCGTCAACGATCTGCTGTTCAAGCTCAAGGTGCTGCTCAATCAGGACAACATCGACAAGGTCGCCAGCACCCTCGACAACATCGAAACCATCACCTCGGCGACCGCCCTGCACGCCGACGAGATCGGCAGCGCGATCACCGATATCGCCGCAGCCGGCAAGGCGCTGCGCACCACGCTCGCGCGCGCCGAGCAGATGCTGGTCAAGATCGAAGCCCTGGCCGAGACCGGCAACCGCATGCTCGACGGCGAAGGTCGCGAACTGCTGTTGGCCGCGCGCGCTTCGCTGGACTCCGCGCGGCGCTTCACCGATTCAGCGCAAGGGGTGGTGGCCGACAATTCCGAGGCGATCAACAGCTTCACCAGCCAGGGCATGGCCCAGATGGGGCCGGCGATCGCCGACCTGCGCCTGGCCCTGCGCAACCTGCAGCGCCTGAGCGATCAGATCGACAGCGATCCATCCGTGCTCCTGCACGGCCCGGAAAAGATCAAGGAGTACGACGTACGATGAATGCCATGCGCAGCGCGATCGCAATGTGCCTCGGTCTCGGACTCGCCGGATGCTCGCTGCTCAGCGACACCCGTGGCGAGCAATCGATATGGGGTCTGGCAGCCGCCACCCCGACGACCGGCACCACGCCCGTCGTCTGGCAGCTGGTGATCGACGAACCCGCCGCGGCAGCTGCGCTGGCCGGCAACCGCATTGCGCTGACGCCCGGCGATGGATCCTGGGGCGTGATGCGCGGCGCGCGCTGGGACGACAGCGCGCCGCGTCTGGTGCAGACCCTGCTGCTGCGCGCCTTCGAGGATTCCAGGCGCATCGTCGGCGTGGGCCGTGGCGGCGCGAGTGTGCGCGGCGACTATCTGCTGTTGACCGAGTTGCGTGGCTTTCATGTCGAGCGCGGCGGGGCGGACACCGCGAAAGTGTCGATCGGCGCCAAGCTGGTGCACTTCAAGTCGAACCAGGTACTGGCAGCGCAGGTGTTCGACGCCAGTGCGGCGATCGACGCAAGCGGAATTGCGGCAGTGGTCGCGGCGTTCCAGTCCGCGACCAATCAGACGCTCCCGCAGATCGTCGATTGGACGCTGGATGCCGGCGAGGCAGCGCAGCGGGCCGCAGCTACTGAGTCCGGGGGCTGAGGGCTCGTCCCGGCAGCCACAGTCTGCAGTCCATCGACGCGCAGTTTCCGTTTGCGCTACTCCGTGGCGAGCTTCACGATGCGCCGGAACGTCAAGTTGATGCGCAAACCCACCAGCTTGGCCGTGCGCGGCAGGGCGTGCTGCCAGTTGGCCTGGGTGTCGCCGCGCATGACCAGCAGACTGCCGTGATGCAGGGCCAACTCGCAACGTGCGTGGCCGTCGCGGCGACGCATCACGAAGCGCCGGGTCGCGCCCAGCGACAGCGAGGCGATCACCGCCTGCGTACCGAGCTCGAGCTCATCATCGGCGTGCCAGCCCATGCAGTCGCGGCCGTCGGCATAGCGATTTGCCAGTACGCTGTTGAAGGATTCGCCGGCAACTGCGGCGACCTTTGTGCGTATCGGGTCCAGCACGGCCGGCCACGGGCGCGGATCGAAACGTACGCGCGAATAGGTGTATGCGGCCCCCGGATCGCCGATCCAGCAGCTCAGACGCGGCGCCGGCAGCTCGCGGCCGAAGATGCGCACGTGATGGCGCTCCCATGCAATGCCGGCATCGATCGCCGCCAGCGCTGCGTCCGCGGCCTCGGGCCCGAGAAACCGCGGCACCCACAGCAGCTCGCCGCCATCGAGCACGACCCGTTCGGCATCGGCTTCAATCATCAACGGGCACCAGCAGGCCACGCTGCAGCAGATCGTCGATGAACGCCTGCACGTCGCTGCTTGCCAACGCTGGCTCGACTGCGAACCCGGCGACGATGGCATCGATGATCGCATCGTTGCGATCGCCGTCGATAAGGCAGCGCACGATTCGGGTACCCACTGGATTGAGCTCGAAGTACGCGCCGCTGGCGCTGTCGAGCAGCACCGCGTGGGCCAGCGTGGTCTGGGCCAGCACCCCATCGCGCAGGCGCACGCGCGCACTCATGTCAGCGCTGCCAGGGCTGCGCGGGATGCGCATCCTGCAGCGGTGCGAAATCGCGCAACGCTGCGGCGTCTTCGCCCACCGGGTGCGCGTCGAGTTCGACCCACGCGTGCGCTTGCACCACACCGTGCGCGCGGCGGACGCCGAGCCGCAGGCGCGCCGGCATCGCCTCGGCGCGCAGCAGGCGCACGCTGGCAACAGCGCGCACGAAGCAACGGGTGCCGGGAATCCATGCGCCGATGCGCTGCACGTCGCGCAGCACTGCATGCGCGCGCGCCGGCATCGCGGCCGCGACCACCCCGGCAGGCGCGTCCATCAGCGCGCGCAGTTGCGGACCTCGCCAGCGCTGCAATGTAAGGCGCGTGTGCAGCACGACCCAGCCGGTGCGCAACAGTTGCCGGCTCATGCGCTGGTCTGCAGCTGCGCGAACGCCGCATGCGCGGCCGCATCGGGATCATCTGCGCAGTCGGCCACCTGCAGCGCGTAGACCGGAATGTCGCGCGCGATTGCCGCGCAATGCGCCAGATGGGCCTGATGCACGGTCGGCGAGAAGGTGCGCGCTCCGGCGGTGCGTTCGAGCAGTGCGCGCATCGCGGCGCGCGTATCCAGCTGCGTGCAGCTGCCTTGCGCTGCGCGCGACAGCAGCGCGATCGCGTGCAATGGCAGCGCGCCCGCATGCGCCGGCCACCACATCGAAGGATCGAGCTTGAGCTGCGGGAACGCCGGCCACGCGCTCGCGTTGGCGTCGAGCGGAAGGATGTCGTCTGCAATCCGTCGCGCGCTGTCGGCACGATCGAGCGCACGCGCGAAGGTCGACTTGCCGGCCCCGGAGGCGCCCATCACCGCCAGCGCCCCGCCGCGCCAGCACACAGCGCTCGCGTGCAGGCAGAACACCGCGCGTTCGGACAGCGCCGCGACCAGCCCGATGCCGAAACCGAACTCGATCGCCGTGCGTGGATCGAGCGGCACCCGCGGCAGCCACACGCGGGTACCGTCATGCGACCACGCCAGCGCACCCTGCGCGGCGTCGAGCATGCTGTGCCGCGGATAGCGCAGCAGCACGAAATCGCGCTCGGCGTCTGCGATCCAGCCGCGTCCTGGTTGCTTGCTGGCCGGTTCTGCGATTGCAGGCAGCGGCAGCGAGTCCATTCGCATGGCCTCGCAGCCCGCCAGTTCGCGATCGGATGCGGCCGTGCAAGGTCCCGCAGGGATCCGGCAGATCAGCGGTCCCGCATCGAACTGAAGATGGATGCTCGCTGCGGCCATCGCGGGCGCCGCGCCGCTGCGTGCGCGTGGCAGCGTCGCTGCGCTCAGGGGCAGCCGGGGCACTTGAAAGTGGTCGCACCGCCGGAGTCGCCGGCACCCGGCGAGGCACCCAGCGTGAGCTCGCGCAGATCGCCCAGGCAGGTCAGGCGCGGCGCTTCGTAGGGTAGGCGCGGAGCCGATTCCGGAGCGCCGCCAGATGGGCTGGAAAGCACGCTGGTCATGGCATCGATCCTAACACAGGGGCTCCGCGCGAGAGGCCGCGCAGCCACAGTTCAACACTTGTTGCAAGCCACAGCAGCACGTCGTGCGCGTCGGTCGGAGCCGCGCTGTCGATGGCGGCATGCACGCTGTCGGCGTCGAGCCATTGCGGCCACTGCGCATCGGCCGCGAACAGCAGGCTGCGCACGCGCGCCGCCTCGGCGCTGCGCATGCCGAGACGGAATAGCGGCGTCAGGCTGCCGGCCTTCGGCCGCAGCCGGACCGCGTCGGGCAGCAGGCCGCGCAGCATGTAGCGGGTCAGTGCCTTCGGCGTGCCACCGCTGCTCCAGACATCGATCGGGATCGACAGCGCGAGGTCGATCACCCGCTCATCGCGATACGGGTGGGCGATGAGAAGTCCGGCGGCATCGGAAAAGCCGGTGTCCTGTGCGGCATGCCCGGCCGCGTCGAGGCCGAGCAGGCACATGCTGCGTGCAGGATCGACGCTGCCTGCCGCGGATTCGGGCCATGCCGGATTCGCGCCGAGCGCGATCCGCGCGGCAGGCCCGAGCCATCCCGGTGGCGCGTCGAGCGGGTTGCCGCGCACTGCAAGGCGCAGCGCCGCGCGCACGCCCGGTTCGCGCCACGGCATGCCGCTGCGCAGTCGCAGGCGCAACTCGCGCAATGCCGTGAGCGGCCGCCGCTGGGCCAGCGCGCCGAGCAGCCAGGCGCGCGCGCCCGGATAAACGTGATCGCCGAAGTCGCCGGACAACAGCACGTCGATGCCGGCCTGCTTCGCGGCACGCCATTGCGCCTGCTTGAGCAGGCGATAGGGATTGGCCAATGGCGTGTCCGGATGCAACGGCCAGTCGGCAACACCGGACAGCGGCCACGCGCGCTCGCCATTGATGCCGATCTGCCGCATGCGGCACGCCGTTGCCGTGGCGTTGATCCATTCACTCTCGTCGGCGGCGGCAAGGCCCGGCAAGCGCCAGCTGACCGCCAATGGTGCAGCGCTGATGCCCGGCGCTGCGGCCATTGCCGCCAATGCGGCCGAATCGATGCCGCCACTGAGGGAGATGCCCGGCATCGACCCGCGCGCCAGCGCATCGCGGGTCGCATCGGCAAGCACGCTGCGCCACGCCTGCGCATAGGCATCCAGTGTCGGCAGCCTCAGCAGGCGTTGGCCCAGGCGCAGATCGATGATCCGACGCTGCACGCCCTGTGCTGCGATGCGCAGCACACAGCCCGCCGGCACCTCGTCGACACCCTGCAGATAGGCCACACCGGGCGGCGGCGCGCGCAGGGCCGCGAATGCCGCCATTGCAACCGGCTCCGGCATATAGCCAAGCTGGGCGGCGTCGAGCACCGCAAGTTCGCTGCTGGCCGCCCACAGACGCTCGCCGCTGCGGCGGTAGAACAGCGGTCGCATGCCGGTGGGATCGCGCGCCAGATGCACCTGCGCCGCCCGCTCGTCGATCACCAGCAGGGCATAACCGCCACGCAGCGCGCTCAGACACTCAGCACCCGACCAGCGCCACAGCACGCGCACGATTTCCGCAGCGCCGGCACCAGGCGCGAGTCCTGCGCCGGCGGCCAGTTCGCGCGCATTGCGCAGCCAGCCGTCGAACACCACGGTGGTGCCGTCGGCCGAGACCAGCGCGGCGACGCCCTGCTCGCGCGCCAGCAAGGCCCCGCACCATGCCGACCATGTCTCGCCATGCCGGCTTTGCTCACCGGCGTGCACGCGCGCGCGCAGGCGGAGCGCAGCACGTGTCAGTGCGGTATCGCGGTCGTCGCGCGCGCAGCCAGTGGCCAGCGCAAGGACCGCCATCAGCGCAGCGGCATCGCCGGATCGCCCAGCAGTGCAGTTCCGATGATCACATCGCGACGTGCCGGCTGGCCGATCGCCAGCTCGCGCTTGGCCGCCACCACCGCGTCACCCAGCAATGCGCCGCTGACCAGCCGCGGCAATAGCGCGGCCGACAGCGCCTGATGCGATGCCACCGTGGTCAAGGCAGTGGCGCCGAATGCCGCGGCCGCACCGCGGTCGCCGGCCAGCAGCAGGCTGTGCCCAAGGGTGTTCGCCGCAGGCGCTACGAAATAGCTGCTCCAGCAACCGAACTGCAGCACGACCGACGGCTTGCCTGCATTGCCGAGCGCACGCGCATCGGCGGCGCTGAAGATCGGATCGAAGGTCCACTGCGAAGGCGCCGAGTGGCCGATGAAGCTGACCAGCGCCGGGCCGCGATCGAAGGCCGCCAGCAGCGTGGTGCGTGCAGCGGCAGCACCCAGCACGTCGACATAGGCGCGTTCGACGCTCCAGGTGCCGGGCAGCGCCAGCGCGAGTTCGTCGCTGATCGACTGGAACGAGGTGCCCGCGTCGACGCCGCCGGCGACCAGCAGCGCGCTGCGTTCAGCGCCGCCGGCGTAGGCGAGGATCTTGCCGATCGCGCTGTCGAGCTCGGCACTGCTGCGCGCGGGCAGGCGGCCGATCGCGAGCTCCGGCACGCCATCGTCATCCAGATCGCCGAACAGCGCATCGGCCGGTGCGAATCGCACCACCTCGTTGATCGCCGCGTACAGGGTCGGCACGAAGCTGATCGAGCCCAAACCGAGATAGTCGTTGTAGTCGTAGGTATCGCCACCGGCGAGCAGTACGTAGCGGGTGCTGCGCGTTGCCGCGACCACCCGCAGGTAGCGCGCGATCGCTTCGGCCTGCGGCACCGAGTCGCCGAACTGGCGATAGATCTGCGCGACATCGACCACTGCAGTGCTCAGGCCCTGCGCCTGTCTGGCCGCGAGCAGCGGTGCCAAGGACGCGTGGAACGCCGCTGGCGCGATGACCAGATAGCGCGCCGGCCCGGACACGATGTCGAGAACTGGTTCCAGCGCCTCGATGCGCGGCCGCGCAAGCGCACTGCGGCTGGCGATGGCCCATGCAGCGGGTGCGGCATCGGCATCCAGTGCGACATAGGCATCGAATCCCGCAGCGCCGGCGACCACCCGCACATCGTCGACGATGCTCCACACGCGACCGTTGCGGCGCCATGCCACTGCCTCGGCGTGCGGCAGGTTGCGTACCGCGAAGCTCGCCATGCCGCTGGATGCTGGTGCCGACTCGAAGCCCGAGGAGAACAGCGCATCGGCGGCGGCCGATGGTGGCGGCAGTTGCCCGGCCACCGCATTGGCCGGCACCGGCGCGAGCTGCAGCGCTGGCGCCGACCAGCGCCCGGCTTGCGCCTGCGGCAAGCGCGGATAGGACAGCGTCGCTGCATCGACATTGACCACGTCGAAATCGAAACCGGTCGCACCGGTCGCTTCGATGCGCAGCGTGCGCGTGCCATCGGTTACCGCAGCACGCAGCAACGTATCGAGACCGAACTCGACCAGACCATCGGCGCCCAGGCGCGCAACCGCCGCGCCGTCGAGGCTCAGGTCCACTTCGTGATCGTTTGCAGCCCCTGGCCAGTCGGTGCCGCCGATCAGTGCGACCTGCAGCCGCGCTGCGACCTGCGGCAACTGCGCGGCCGCGTCCACCGCGAGCGCTACATCGACAGCGGCCGGAGTGCCGGCGAAAGCGAGCAGGCGATCGGCGTACCAGGGATCGGCACCGGGCGCTGCGAAGCTGTATTGCCGCTGTGGCGCGTAGCGCACCTGATGCATCGACCATGCAGCGCGCGCAGCGCCGGCACGGCGCGTATCGATCGCGACCTCGCGCACTTGCGCGGCGTTGCGCTCGAGCAGGAACGGCGTGTCGTCGCTGTACAGCGAGGGCGACGGCTCGGCGAAGAACTCGATCGCACTGCCCGCCCCGAACAGCGCCGGGCCACTGACCATCCGCTGGACCGGTTCACCCAGCGCACTGACCGCCAGTTCCGCCACTGGAACGCCATCCAGCGCGATCCCGGCAGCGGCAAGGTCTGCGTGCGTGACCCGATACAGCCCGCGTTCGCCGATCCACAGCTTGGCGCCCGCTGCAGCGGCACCGTTGCCGCGCGCCATCGCGCTGGCGCGTGCGTGCTCGCTACGCAACGCCTGCCAGTCGATGACCTGGGTGTCCGGCGCGCGGCCGTAGCTGCGCCCGATATCGAACGGGCCATGCAGGGTTTCGCGGCCGCCGATGTCCACATCGGCCAGCCACAGACGCTCGCCTGCACCGATACCGTCGAGCTGGAACTGATAGCGCGACGGCTCGGCGGCGTTCATCGCCCGACTGGGCAGCAGCTGCGGATGGGCAGCGCGGCGGCTTTCGATGCTACCGGCATACACGCGGAAGCCGACGTTGCGGGTCTCGGTGGCGGTCGTGAAGTTCAAGCTGATGCCGGCGCCGGCGCTGCGCGCCTCGAAGTGCGCGAGGGTCACCGGCACCGTGGCGCATTCGAATCCGGGGAAGATGCCGGTGGTTCGCACAGTAAAGGTCGTCGCCGCGCCGACCCCGCCGGGCTGCGCGTTGTAGGCATCGTTGGCCGTGGTGGAAGCACCGGCCACACCGCCGGTGACGCTGACCAGACCCGGTGCGTTGGCGGTCCGCCGCCACACCAGACCACCACCACCACCACCACCGGGACCATGGCGGGCGCCGGGATTGCCGGCGGGCGGTTCGGTGATCCAGGAATTCGCCCCGACGCCGCCGTTGGCGCGCAGGGTGTATCCGGCCAGCGTGGTCAACGGCGAGGTGTCGTTGTCGCGCAGCACGATGGTGCCGCCCGCACCGCCACCGCCCGCACCATCGTTGTCGGGCGCAGGGCCCGAGGCACCATTCGATTCGACGATCCCGTTGCCGAGGAAGATGCCCGATTGCAGCAGGATCAGCCCGCCGCCGGCGCCGCCGCTCGACTGCACGGCGGTCGAATTGTTGCGCGTGCCGGCCCCGCCGCCGCCACCGGCCACGATGCGCGCGATCGACAGCGCAAAGCCGTTGTTGCCCGAGCCGAATGCGGCGCCGCCGAAGCCGCCGCCGACGTCCTGCGAGTTCCATGCATTGCCGCCGACGCCGCCGCCGCCGCCGTTGGCGCCGCCGCCGCCGCCGGAGTTCTCGTCGTTGCTGCCGGGGTTGCCGTCGGTGCCGCCACCGCCGGCATTGCCCGGTCCACCGCGCGCCTGGCTGCCGTTGTTGTAGCCCTCGTCGGTGTTGTCGTTGACCGTGCCGGCATTGCGGTTGCCCGCATCGAAGGTCGCCTGGTCGAAGGTGAAGCGCGGCGTGCCGGCGATGCCCTCGCCCTTGGCGCCGTTCGCTGCAGCGCTGGCCAGCGTGCGGCGGTCGGTATCGGCCAATCCGCCCGCGCCGCCCAGCGCACGCCCGCCGCCGCCGCGAAACCCGCGCCCGCTGGCGCTGATGGTGCGCGCGTTGATGTTCAGGGTGCCGGTCACATCCAGCGCCACGATGCCGCCGCTGCCGCCATTCCAATAGGCTGCGGTGATGTCGGCGCTGAGCGTCGCATTGCGATACTGCGGAACCCGCACGACCTGAAAGGTGCCGCGACCGATATCGCCACTGCGCGCGACGTTGCGGTATGCGTTGAGCAATCCCCCGCTGCCCGAGCGCGCCCGCACCGCGAGCTGACCGGCGCTGCAGCCCACACCGCCTGGGGCACCGACTGCACCGAGGGCGGCGACGTATTCATACACGCCGGCAGTGCGGTAGCCGCTGACGCCGACCTGGTTCAGGCCACCAGCGCCATCGCCGTAGTCGTTGCTCTGGCTGGAGTTGATCGACGCGTCCTGCATCTGCACGACCAGCAGCAGATCGCCGGCTGCGATCGCATTGACCGCACCGCGCGGTGCGCCCACGCTGATGCAGCGCGCCCCGGCGGCGGCCGCTGCAGTGGCCGGGTAGTAAGTGTTGACGATGCCGCCGAGCACTGCGGGCGAGCCATCGTTGCCTGGTGTCGCGCAGTCGCTTTGCACGACCTGGCCGATGGCGGTGCCCGCAGTTGCCACCATCACGGCGACCGCGGCGGACAGCAGGTAGGGGCGACAACGAAGCGACATGCAAGACCCTGAGCGAACGCAGCAGTGTGCGAGTATAGGGACTGCTCCCACCCAGCGCGGCGCGCGACGCGGTGTTTTACGATCCGGGCCGGCGTCACGAGATCGACGGTCTGCTGGTCGCGGTCGGCCGACCAGCGGCAGCCCCGATGCCGGTGGCGGCGGGCCCGACGACGTCGCCCGGGCCGATCCAGGCTGGAACGCGCATTCATTTGCCCCTCATGCGCCCATCGCCGACAATCACGCCCTCAGCCGGGAGCATGGCCATGACCGAACGCGACACGATGGAATACGACGTGGTCACGGTGGGCGCCGGGCCTTCGGGCCTGGCGTTCGCGATCAAGCTCAAGCAGCTCGACCCCGCGATCCGCGTCTGCGTGATCGAGAAATCCTCGACCATCGGCGCCCACATCCTGTCCGGGGCGGTGATCGAGCCCGGCCCGCTGGACGAATTGCTGCCCGGGTGGCGCAAGGCGCCGCCGCCGATCTGCGTGCCTGCCGCGCAGGATGAGTTCTACCTGCTGACCCGCGCCAAGCACTACAAGCTGCCGACGCCGCCGCAGATGAACAA
>JBBSDI010000058.1:0-14371 GCA_038249585.1 Lysobacterales bacterium
CTGCCCGGCAAGGCCGAGCGCGACTGGTCGAGCTTGGGGCTGGAAGGCGTAACGGTACTCCAGGCGACCCGCCACGCGCGCAAGCTGCCGCGTGGGGCCCTGCAGGGCAATGATTTCGTGCTGACCCTGCGCGGAATCTCCGGCGACCATGCGGCCGCACTGGATTTGATCGACAGCATCGCCCGGCGCGGCGTTCCGAACGCGTTCGGCGCACAGCGTTTCGGCCGCGATGGCGGCAACCTGGAACAGGCGCGGGCGATGTTCGCCGGGGGCCGGGTCGAACGTTCGCAGCGCTCGATACTGCTCAGCGCGGCACGCAGCGAATTGTTCAACCGGGTGCTGGCCGCGCGCGTTGCTGCGGCAACCTGGGATCAGCTGCTCAGTGGCGATGTGGCCCAGCTCGATGGAACCGGATCGATCTTCGGACCGGTCGAGCCGACGCCAGAGCTGCTCACGCGCATTGCCGCCATGGATATCCACCCGACCGGCCCGCTGTGGGGTGCAGGCGAGTTGCGCAGCAGCGCTGCGGTGCAGGCGCAGGAGCAGTCGGTCGCCGACGCAGAACCTGCCATCGTCGATGGGCTGTGCCGCGCCGGCATGCGCCAGGAGCGGCGCGCGCTGCGCGTACGGGTGGCCGATTTCAGCGCACAGTTCATTGCCGCGGACGTGCTGCAGTTGCGCTTCGGATTGCCGGCCGGAGCGTATGCGACCGGGGTCGTGCGCGAGCTGCTGGCATCCAACGAAGCGCCTGCTACGTCCGTCGACTGAGCACGCCACAGCTCGATTCGGGCCGCGCTTCAGGCGCCTTGCACGCGCTCGCGCTTGAGCAGCACGATCACCGCGCCAGTGCCGCCGTCGGCGGCCCGCGCGGAGCGGTAGGCGAGCACGTCGCCGCGCTGGCGCAGCATCCGATCGGTCAGCTGCTTCAAGACCGGGGTGGCGTCCCTGGAGCGATGGCCCTTGCCGTGGATGACCCGCACGCAGAGGTTGCCAAGGTGGCGCTGGGTGGCGAGGAAATCCGCCAGCACCGCAGCGGCCGTGGCGGCGTTCATGCTGTGCAGATCGAGCTCGGCGCGCACGCTGTACTGGCCCTTGCCCAGTTGCCGCAAAACCTTCGGTGCGATGCCGTTTGCGACGTAGCTGAGCGGATCGCCCAACTGCAACTCGAGCTCGCCCAGCGGCTGGGCCAGCATTTCGCGTTTGACTGCAGCATGGTCGGCCAGGGTCTGGCGCGGATAGGGACGTGGCGCGGGCTTGCGCACGTCGGCCAGTTCGTGGGCGACCGGACGCACCGCGCCTACCGATTCGCGGAACAGGGCGAGGTCTTCTGGACCTGGCGGCGGGGTGCGTCGCATCGAGACAGCCTGTTGCCGTGGCGCGCAGGCTAGCAGTCGCTGCGTTGCCGGTTTGTCTGCAAGCGCCGCTGGTTCATCGAAGACCGCTACAATCGCAGGCTTTGCAGAGGCTTCCAATGCGCGTACTGGTCAGCAACGACGACGGTGTCGACGCCCCGGGCATCCGGGTACTGGCCCACGCGCTGGCAGCGGTCGGCACGGTGACCGTGGTCGCGCCGGATCGCGACCGCAGCGGGGCGAGCAACTCGCTGACGCTCGATCAGCCGCTGCGGGTACTGACCATGGATAACGGCTACTACCGGGTTACCGGCACGCCGACCGATTGCGTGCATCTGGCGATCACGGGCCTGCTCGACCACGAGCCCGACATCGTGATCTCGGGGATCAACAACTCGGCCAATCTTGGCGATGACGTGATCTATTCGGGCACGGTTGCGGCCGCGATGGAAGGGCGCTTCCTCGGTTATCCGGCGATCGCGGTATCGCTGGTGACCCGCGACCACCGGCCGGAGAACTTCGACAGCGCAGCGCGCGCGGCGTTGTCGATCACCCAGCGCCTGCTGGTCGACCCGTTGCCGGCCGACACCATTCTCAACGTCAACGTGCCCGATCGCCCATGGAGCGAGATCCATGGCTATGAGGTAACCCGCCTGGGCCATCGCCATCGCGCGCAGCCGTGCGTGGCGCAAACCGATCCACGCGGGCGTCCGATCTGGTGGATCGGTGGAGCGGGCGCGGAGAAGGACGACGGTCCCGGCACCGACTTCCACGCGGTGCGCATGGGCTATATCTCGATCACGCCGATCCACGTCGATCTGACCCGCTATCAGGCGCTGGAGTCGGTCGCCGGCTGGGTCGAATCGCTCGGCCGCGAGTTCGGTACCAGGGCATGAGTCTGTTCCGCCCGCCCAGCCGCGACCCGCAAGGCCTCGGCATGACCTCGCAGCGTGCGCGCGATCGCCTGATCGAGCGCCTGCGCCAAGAGGGCATCCATGACCTGCGCGTTCTTGACGTGATCCGCGCGCTGCCACGGCATCTGTTCGTGGACGAGGGCCTGGAGTCGCGCGCCTATGAAGATTCGGCGCTGCCGATCGGCCAGGGCCAGACCATCTCGCAGCCGTGGGTGGTGGCGCGGATGACCGAGGCGCTGATCGCCGAACGCATTCCGGCCAAGGTGCTCGAGATCGGCACCGGGTCGGGCTACCAGGCCGCCGTGCTGTCGCAGCTGGTGCCGCAGGTCTACAGCGTCGAGCGCATCATGAGCCTGCTGCGCCAGGCCCGCCTGCGCCTGCGCAAGGCCGGCATCAGCAACGTGCGCGCGCGGCACGACGACGGCCGTCGCGGCTGGCCGGAAGAGGCACCGTTCGATGCCATCATCGTGACGGCCGCCGGCGAAGACATCGCGCCGGCGCTGCTCGAGCAGCTGGCGCCCGACGGGATCCTGATCGCGCCAGTGGGCCCGAGCGGGCAGCAGCAGCTGCTGCAGTTGCGCAGACGCGAGGGCGAAATCGAGCGCACCGTGCTGGGTGCGGTCAGCTTCGTGCCGCTGTTGGGCGGTATCGTCTGAGCATGCGCGCGCGCGCAGATCGGAGCCGCCGCAGCGGCATGGCGGGGCAGTTGCTGGCAGCGGCGTGTGCAGTTCTTCTGGCTGCCTGCGCGACGATGAACGACGCGCCGGTGCGCGATCGTTCCAGCGGTGCGCCACCGCAGGCGCGCCCGCGCGTCGAGCCTTCGCGATCATTCGACAGCCACGTGGTGGCCTCCGGCGACACCCTGTATGCCATCGCGTTTCGACACGGGCTCGACTATCGCGCGCTCGCGGCATGGAACCGGATCGATCCGCCGTTCACCATCCAGCCCGGCAAGCGCCTGCGCTTGACGGCGCCCGAGCCGCCGCGCATTGAACGGATCGAGCCGCCGCGCATGGCCGCTGCCGATCCCGCGCCCGCAACATCGCCCTCCACCACCGCGCCAATGTGGGCCGCTGAGCCGCCCACCGCTGGACAGGCGCAGACCTTCGGTATCGATTCGGGTGCAGCGGCGGCGCCGGCGCTGCGGGTCGAGCCTGCCGATGGCGGCGCGGCAGCAGTCAACGAACTGCCGCCTGCGATATCGCGTGCGGACCGCATGGATTCTGCACGCCCGCGAACGTCGGCACCGGTGGTGGCGGTGCAGCGCAGTGCATCGCCGTCGACGGGTCCGCTGAGTTCGGCAATCGCTACGCCGCGAACGGCGACTTCGACGTCGGCTGCCGAGGGCACGGCGAGCGCATCCAGGGTGCTGCCGCCGCAGGCGATTGCACCGACCGCCGCCGCCACAGCGGAGCTACCTGCAGCGGCTCCCGGCGCAATACCCACCGGCCCGACCCAGGCCGTGGGCGGGGTGACCTGGCGCTGGCCGGCCGATGGCGCGGTGATCGTGCGCTTTGCACCCGGCGACCCGGCGCGCCAGGGCATCGACATCCGCGGGCGCGCTGGAGCGCCGGTGCGCGCTGCGGCCGACGGCGAGGTGGTCTACAGCGGCAGTGGCCTGGTCGGCTACGGCGAGCTGATCATCGTCAAGCATTCGGCGGAGTATCTGTCGGCCTACGGCTACAACCGCCGGCGGCTGGTCGAGGAAGGCCGGCGCGTGCGTGCCGGCCAGCAGATCGCCGAGATGGGCAAGGCGAATGCCAACCTCGACGTGCTGCACTTCGAGATCCGCCGCTCCGGCAAGCCGATCGACCCCTTGCAGGTATTGCCGCGACGCTGAGCGCGGGTGGGGGGTAAGATGCCTGTCCCCACACGGGGAGCCTATGCATAGCGATCCCGCCAGCCCGCTGCAGCCTGCAGACCTCGATGCCCTGATCGGTGCGGCCGAACCGCAGGACGAGGAAACCCGCAATTCGACCACGGCCTATCTGAACGAGATCGGGCTGATCGCGCTGTTGTCGGGCGAGGGTGAGTTGCGCCTGGCGCGCGCGCTGCGCGCTGGCGATCCGGATGCGCGGCGCCGCCTGATCGAGGCCAACCTGCGGCTGGTGGTATCGGCCGCGCGCGCCTACGTCGGCCGCGGGCTGGCCATGCTGGACCTGATCGCGGAGGGCAATCTGGGTCTGATCCGTGCGGTGGAGAAGTTCGATCCCGAGCGCGGCTTCCGCTTTTCGACCTATGCGATGTGGTGGATCCGGCAGGCGATCGAACGTGGTTTGATCCAGCAAAGCCGCACGGTGCGCCTGCCGGTGCATGTGGTGCGCGAGTTGGCAGCGGTGCTGCGTGCCAGTCGCGAACTGACCCGCACCAACGGCCAGGCGCCGACCCTCGACGCGCTCGCCAACGCGGTCGGCAAGAGTCCGGACGATGTCGCGCAGTTGTTCAGCTTCAACGAGCGCATGACCTCGCTGCAACAGCCGATGTCGCCCGAGGATGATCGCGCGCTGGCCACGGCGCTGACCGACGATCGCGAGGATGGTCCGCTGTCGCTGCTGGCCGATGCGGCGGCCGGCAATCGCCTCGATGACTGGCTGGCGCGGCTGTCGCCGCGCCAGCGCCAGGTCATCGAACGCCGCTACGGGTTGGCCGATCATGCGGTGCAAAGCCTTGCCGAGATCGCCGCCGAACTCGGCGTGACCCGCGAGCGCGTGCGCCAGATCCAGCTCGAAGCGCTGGCCCGCCTGCGCCGCTTCTGCGCCGCCGACGGCCTGCTGCGCGATCAGGGCCCGGGCGCGTGATCCTCAGCCGCGCCCGCGGCTGAACGCGACCGGCACCGTTCCGACCGCCTGGATAGCCAGCCCGTTGCGCAGCGCGGGTCGGAAGCTCCACTTCGCCAACACTTGTCGCCGCGCGGCCTCGTCAAGTGCGCGGTGCCCGCTCGAGTGCAGCACCTCGACGCCAATCGGCTGGCCAAGCGTATCAACCCGGACCCGCAACAGCACCGTGCCTTCCCAACCGTTGCGGGTGGCGTTCTTCGGATAGTCCGGAGGCGGCGCATTGATGTAGGCGAGGGCGTCGGAATCGGCAGCGGCAGCGGCTGCGGCAGCGGTACTCGGCACTGTTGCACTGGTGCTGCTGTCGACCGGCGCAGGCGACGCCGCAATCGCCACCGGCGGGCCGCTGGTGCTGGGCACCGCCGGCTGCAATCGTGGCGTCACCGCCACCGGGATCGGTGGTGGCACAACCAACGGCGCGACCGGCATCTTCACCGGCACCGGCAGCACCACTGCGGTCGCAATCTCCACCACCCGTTCCACCACGGTCAAGGTATCGGGCGCACGCCGTGGGCCGACCTGCGTTTGCTCGATGGCGGCGGGCAGCTGCAGGGCGCCCGTCACCAGCAGGTTTATGGTCATGGCGCCGGACAGCGCAGCGGCGCGGGAAAAGCTGGGTCCGTGTTGAGCGTGCAGCGGCAAGCGAAGTTGCGACATCGTCGTATCCTGCGTCAGGTCCGTAGTGGCGAGCGCAACCGCAGGCGGAAGCGACGCTCGCATCCAGTCTGCACGCGAGCAAGCCGGTTGGCCTTAGCAACCGACAGACGAGCGTTCTGGACGCTCAAGCGCGCGCAGGGAGCGCGCGGGGTCAGGCGGCCTCAGCCGCGCTCGGCAGGCAGGATGAAGGCGGCGACCACGCGACGTCCTTCGCCCGCCAGCACATTGAAGGTGCGCGCGGCTGCAGCATTGTCCATCGCCTCGATCCCGATGCCGCGGGTGAGGAACGCTGCACTGAAGACCGCCGGTGGAAAAGACTGGCGTGCGCCGGTGCCCAGCAGCACCACCTCCGGCTGCAGCACGAGCAGTGCCTGTGCGTGGGTCGCCTCCAGTTGGTTGGCATCCGTCACCGGCCAGTCGTCGGTGAGTTGCTCGGGCGCCAGCAAGAAACTGCATATCATGGTGCGATCGACCACCACGATGCGGTCGACCGCGCAGTGCCGCACGTACAGAATGCCGCCCGGCGTGTTCTCGACCAGTTGCATGGGCTCAGCGCGGCAGCTCGATGGTTGGCGATTCCGGATGGCGTCGGTACACGCACACGACCTTGCCGATCTTCTGCACCATATCCGCGCCGCTGCGCGCGGCCAGTGCCGCGGCGATCTCGGTGCGCGCAGCGCGGTCGTCGACCGCCACCTGCACCTTGACCAGTTCATGCTGCGCGAGCGCAAGCTCCAACTCGGCGAGCACCGCATCCGTCAGCCCCTTGGCGCCGATCATGACCGTTGGGCGCAGCGTGTGAGTGAGCCCGCGAAGGTAGCGAATCTGGTTGTTTTTCAGTGACATGGGCGTGCAGGCAGGCAAAGGGCGCGGAGCGTATCATGACAGCTTGCCTCATCGTGGCCGCCGGACCCTGCAGCATGCCCCGTAGCAAAAGCAGCCAGCGCTGGCTGAAAGAACATTTCGCCGATCCCTTCGTGCAGCGCGCGCAGGCCGAGGGTTTGCGCTCCCGTGCGGCCTACAAGCTCGAAGAGCTGATCGCGCGCGATCGCATCCTCAAACCCGGCATGGTGGTGGTCGATCTGGGGGCAGCGCCCGGCGGCTGGTCGCAGATGGTGCGCAAGGAACTCGGCGATCGGGGCACCGTGATCGCGCTCGACATCCTCGGCATGCCGGCGATCCCGGGCGTGCTGGTGCTCGAGGGCGATTTCCGTGAACAGCATGTGGCCGACGCCTTGCATGACGCACTGGAAGGCGTGGCCGTGGACCTTGTCTTGTCGGACATCGCGCCCAATATGTCCGGAGTGGCCTCGGTGGATCAGGCCCGCTCGATGGAACTGGTGGAACTGGCGCGCGATTTCGCCACCCAGCACCTCGCCTACGGCGGGACCTTTCTGACCAAGGTTTTCCAGGGTGCGGGCTTCGACAGTTTCATCAAGGACTTGCGGGTACGCTTCAGCAAGGTCACGATGCGAAAGCCGAAGGCCTCACGGGCGCGCAGCGCCGAGGTTTATGCCCTGTGCACCGGATTTCGGGGTGCAGGTGGAAACAAGGCGGGACAGGAAAACACGACGGGATCTGCTAGATGAACGATATGGCGAAAAACGTGCTGGTCTGGCTGGTGATCGGTCTGGTGCTGATGACCGTGTTCCAGAGCCTTGCGCAGCGCGGCGGCACCACTCCGGAGTTGACCTACTCTGAGTTCCTGAGCGAGGTCCGCGGCGACAATGTGTCGAAGGTGACCATCGCCGAAGACCGCATGAGTATCAGCGGCGAAAAGCGCGATGGCAGCGTCTTTCGCACCAATGCGCCATTCGATCCGAAGCTGATCGACGATCTGGTCAGCCATGAAGTGAGCATCAAGCAGGTGCCGCCGAAGCAGAGCAACCTGTTGCTGGAGATCCTGATCTCGTCCCTGCCGTTCCTGATCTTCATCGCGGTGTTCGTCTATTTCATGCGCCAGATGCAGTCCGGTGGCGGTGGTCGCGGCGCCATGAGTTTTGGCCGCTCGCGGGCACGCCTGCAGGGCGAAGACCAGGTGAAGATCACCTTCGCCGACGTCGCAGGCGTCGATGAGGCAAAGGAAGAAGTGCACGAGCTGGTCGAGTTCCTGCGCGATCCTGGCAAGTTCCAGAAGCTCGGCGGGCGCATCCCGCGCGGCGTGCTGATGGTCGGCTCGCCGGGCACCGGCAAGACCCTGCTCGCCAAGGCGATCGCCGGTGAGGCCAAGGTGCCGTTTTTCACCATCTCCGGTTCCGACTTCGTCGAGATGTTCGTCGGCGTCGGCGCGTCGCGCGTGCGCGACATGTTCGAGCAGGCCAAGAAGCATGCGCCTTGCATCATCTTCATCGATGAAATCGACGCGGTCGGCCGCCATCGCGGTGCCGGCTTGGGCGGTGGTCATGACGAGCGCGAGCAGACCCTCAACCAGTTGCTGGTCGAGATGGACGGCTTCGAGGGTAACGAGGGCGTCATCGTGATCGCTGCCACCAACCGCCCGGACGTGCTCGACCCCGCACTGCTGCGTCCCGGTCGCTTCGACCGCCAGGTGGTGGTGCCGCTGCCGGACCTGCGTGGCCGCGAGCAGATCCTCAAGGTGCACATGAAGAAGGTGCCGATCGGCAGCGATGTCGACCCGCATCGCATCGCGCGCGGCACGCCCGGTTTCTCCGGCGCGGATCTGGCCAACCTGGTCAACGAGTCGGCGCTGTTCGCCGCACGCGAGAACCAGAAGGAAGTGAGCATGATTCACTTCGAGCGCGCCAAGGACAAGATCATGATGGGCGCCGAACGCAAGTCGATGGTGATGAGCGAGGACGAGAAGAAGCTCACCGCCTATCACGAGGCCGGCCACGCCATTGTCGGCCGCACCGTGCCCGACCACGACCCGGTCTACAAGGTCTCGATCATTCCGCGCGGCCGCGCGCTGGGCGTGACCTTGTTCCTGCCCGAGGAAGACCGCTACAGCAGCAACAAGACCCAGCTGGAAAGCCGTCTGGCCAGCCTGTATGGCGGGCGCGCTGCGGAGGAGATCATCTTCGGCGCGGACAAGGTCACCACCGGCGCATCGAACGACATCCAGCGCGCCACGCAGCTGGCCCGCAACATGGTGACCAAGTACGGCCTCACCGACGAGCTCGGTCCGATGACCTACGGCGACGACGAGGAAGAAGTGTTCATCGGCCGCAGCATCACCCAGCACAAGAGCGTGTCGAACGAAACTGCGCGCAAGATCGACGAGGTGGTGCGCGCGGTGATCGACAACGCGCACAACCGCGCCAAGCAGATCCTCACCGACAACCTCGACCGCATGCACCTGATGGCCGAGGCCCTGCTGCAGTACGAAACCATCGACGCCGAACAGATCGACGCGATCATGGAAGGCCGTCGTCCGGAGCCGCCCAAGGGCTGGACCGAGCCGCCCAAGCGCGGCACCGGTGGCGGCAGCGACAGTCCTGCGGCCGGTCCGATTGGCGGGCCTGCCTCGCAGACCTGATCAACTGGCGGCCCGGCAAGCACTGCAGTGCTTGCCGGGCCGACCTTGAACACAGCCGTGGCCAACAAAAAAGCCTCTTTCGTGTTTCTGCCGATTGGCATCGCCATCGGCACTGCGGTAGGCGTAGCGACCGCTAATCTTGCGCTGTGGCTGTCGATCGGCGTGGCGGTGGGTGCCGCGCTGACTGCAAGCGCACGGCGCCGAGGTTGAACAGCGTGCACACCGCCACCCGCATCGACTGCGGCGGGCGCTTACTGATCCTCGAGCGCCCGCTGATCATGGGCGTAGTCAACGTCACCCCCGATTCGTTCTCCGACGGCGGCCAGTTGGCCACGGTGGGAGCTGCAGTGGCGCATGGCCTGCGCCTGGTCGCGGAAGGCGCCGACCTGCTCGATGTCGGCGGTGAATCGACCCGCCCCGGCGCCGAACCCGTGACGGTGGACGAAGAGCTGCATCGGGTGCTGCCGGTGATTGCAGCGCTGGTGGCGCAGACCAGCGTCCCGCTGTCGGTCGATACCAGCAAGCCGGCGGTGATGCGCGCCGCAGTCGCGGCTGGCGCTGGCATGATCAACGACGTGCTGGCCCTGCGCGGCGAGGGCGCGTTGGACGCCGCAGCCGAGCTCGGTGTGCCGGTGTGCCTTATGCACATGCAGGGCGAGCCGCGCGGCATGCAGGACGCTCCCGAATACGCCGACGTGGTCTCCGAGGTGCATCGTTTCCTCGCCGACCGCGTGCTGGCCTGCCAGTTCGCCGGGATCGAGCAGCGGCGACTGCTGGTCGATCCCGGATTCGGATTCGGCAAGACGCTGGAGCACAACCTGGCCTTGTTGCGCGGGCTCGGCCGCTTCGCCTCGCTCGGCGTGCCGTTGGTGGCGGGGCTTTCGCGCAAGGGCATGTTGGGTCGCATCACGGGCCGCGAGCTGCCGCAAGAGCGTGTGCATGCCTCGGTCGCGGCCGCCTTGATCGCGGTGCAGAACGGGGCTGCAATCGTGCGTGTGCATGATGTGGCAGCCACGCGCGATGCGCTGGCGGTATGGCAGGCGGTGGCGTCCGGCATTGCGGTCCGCGAAGCGCGCCTGGTCGACCCCGATGCTGCGCGGCGCGCGCGGCTGTTGGCCGAAGACTGAGCACGCTGCAGTACCGCAGTTGCAAGGCCACCGCATGAGAGTCGACGGTGCGCGCGAAGTTCGACGTCTCGTGCGGTTGGCGCGACAATGGCGGCCCGCGGTCCAGCCTCCGTCCACGCCACGCGTGATCCTGGAGCACTTCGCCGCAGCAACAGAGCGCTGTCCATGAGCGAACGCAAATACTTCGGTACCGATGGCATTCGCGGTGCCGTCGGCACTTGGCCGGTCAGCGCCGATTTCGTGCTGCGCCTCGGGCGCGCGGCAGGCGAGGTGCTTGCTGCCGCCGGCGGCGACGGCTCGATCCTGATCGGCAAGGACACGCGCCGCTCCGGCTACATGTTCGAGTCCGCGCTCGAGGCGGGCCTGATCGCCGCCGGCGCCGATGTGCGGCTGCTCGGTCCGATGCCAACGCCTGCGGTGGCCATGCTCACCCGCGACTGCGGTGCCAGTGCCGGTATCGTGATCAGCGCATCGCACAATCCGCACTACGACAATGGCATCAAGTTCTTTTCCGCCGTCGGCGAGAAGCTGTCCGATGCGCTGGAACTGGCGATCGAAGCGGCCATCGACGCGCCCTTCGCCACCGTGGCAGCCGAGCGCCTCGGCAAGGCCGTGCGGATGGGCGATGCGGCCGATCGCTACCTGGCGTTCTGCCGCGCCACCGTGCCGGACGGGTTTTCGCTCAAGGGCCTGCGGATCGTGATGGACTGCGCCAACGGTGCGAACTATCACCTCGGCCCGCGTCTGCTGTCCGATCTGGGTGCCGTGGTACTGCCGATCGCGCACGAACCCGATGGACTCAACATCAACCTCGACTGCGGAACTACCTATCCCGATGGGTTGCGGCGCGCGGTAGTGGAACACCGCGCCGACCTCGGCATCGCCTTCGACGGCGATGGCGACCGCGTGGTGCTGGTCGATCGTGGTGGGGCCCTGATCGATGGCGACGACATCCTGTTCGTGCTCGCTAGCGACTGGCAGGCCAGCGGCCGCCTGCGCGGCCCGGTGGTCGGCACCTTGATGACCAACTTCGGCCTCGAGCAGGCATTCGCACGCAGCGGGATCGGATTCCAGCGCGCCGCGGTAGGCGATCGCTTCGTGCATCAGATGCTGATCGCGCAGGGCGGCACGCTCGGCGGCGAAGCCTCCGGCCATGTGTTGTGTCTGGATCGCGCCAGTACCGGCGATGCGCTGGTCTGCGCGCTGCAGGTATTGGAAGTGCTGGTGCGCCGTGGGCGCCAGCTCGACGAGCTGGCCTCCGGTTGGTCGCGCCTGCCGCAGAAGACCATCAACCTCAGGATTGCCGCAGGCAGCAAGCCGCTGCTGATGCCGTCCGTGGTGCAGGCGCGCGCGCAAGCCGAGCAGTCGCTCGCGGGTCGTGGTCGATTGGTACTGCGCCCCTCGGGCACCGAGCCGGTGGTGCGGGTGACCGTGGAAGCCGATGATCCGGAGCTGGTCGACACTGTGCTCGGACGCCTCGCCGCAGCCGTCACTTCGGCGATCGAGGTGCACTGACGCGCGCGATGCTCTGGTCCAGCCGCTAAGCTGCGGTCGGGAAACTCCATCCAGATCCGGATCGCCGCCATGCCGCACAATCACGTGCCGACCCTCGACATCCGTCGCTACGACAGCGACCGCGACCGCTTCGTTGCCGAGTTGGGCAGCGCGTATCGCGAGTACGGGTTCTGCGGAATCTCCGGTCACGGCATTCCGCAGGCGCTCATCGACGGCGCCTACGACAGCTTCCAGCGCTTCTTCGCGCTGCCCGATGCGGTCAAGCGCCAGTACCACGTGCACGGCAGCGGCGGCGCGCGCGGCTACACGCCGTTCGGAATCGAGACCGCCAAGGACTCCAAGTATCCCGATCTGAAGGAGTTCTGGCACGTCGGCCGCGAGATTCCACGCGATTCCGTGCACGCGGCCGTGATGGCGCCCAATCTGTGGCCGGCCGAGATCGCGGATTTCAAACATTACGGCTACGGGCTGTACACCGCGCTCGATGCGCTTGGCACCCGCGTACTGCGAGCACTTGCCCTGCATATCGGCTTGGCCGAGTACTGGTTCGACGACAAGATCGATCACGGCAATTCGATCCTGCGTTCGATCCACTACCCGCCGATCACCGACGGTGAGGTGCCGAACGTGCGCGCGGGCGCGCACGAGGACATCAACTTCATCACCTTGCTGGTGGGCGCCAGTGCCGCTGGGCTCGAAGTGCTCACCCACGAGGGCCAGTGGCTGCCGATCACCACCCAGGGCGACGCGATCGTGGTCAACATCGGCGACATGCTGCAGCGGTTGACCAATCACGTATACCCCTCGACCACCCACCGGGTGGTCAATCCGCCGGGCGCGGCGGCGCGTCAGCCGCGCTACTCGGTGCCGTATTTCCTGCATCCGAACCCGGAGTTCAGTATCGAGGTGCTGCCGCAGTGCGTGAGTGCGGACAATCCGAGTCGGTACGCAGCGCCGATTACGGCGCATGCGTATTTGATGGAGAGGTTGAGGGAGATCAAGTTGGTTTGATGGGATGGTTTTCATTACTTGCCGTCGCCGCTGAGTGACGCGCTTGGGAGGGTCGGCGATGATGCGAGCCTCGAGCTACGGCTGCTCAATCCTCGTTCGACCCGGCTCGTCTGGTGTTTTATCAGCGGTGGGCGCCAGGGCGCTACGCGCGCACGGATTGCGTGCGCCCATGGGCCAGAGCTGCGAGCGCGGTGCAGCCAGTGGCCACAGGATCGCCACCAGCCCGGACGACGGGAACGCGATCGCGTCTTCCCAATGCTGGCAGCGTCGGAAATTTCCGACACCACGTCGGGCTGACGTCCCACCCGACAACGCGCAATCCTGCAATGGCCGCGCACACGCGCTGGCGAACACTCTGCGAGGTCATCCTGAGCGCCAGGCAGGTCCGTGGCCAGGGCAGCGAGTCATGCCGCCGATCACGGCGAATCGGGCAGTGCGCCAGGTGTCTACCGACGCCGACGGACCGGCCGGTCGCACAACCCCGATCCGCCGGTCGACGTCCTGCCCGACTGCGAAAAACGGAGCCACGATCTGGTCTGGTGAATCAGTTCGACCGCACCGACGCGAGCACGGTGATCTTCCCGCCATTTGACGGACACCGGTTTATGGAAACAAGACCCCCAACCCAAGAGGTGTCCAATGCGGAGGAAGACGATCCAGAAGGCCAGGAAGACGACGCCGGTTCGACGGCAGTACACCGGTAAGTTTCGACGCGAATCGCTGCTGCTGGCTGTGCGCGTTGGCGTGACGGCAGCATCCGGTCAGCTCGGCGCGCCGGTGTCGCTGCCGTACAGCTGGCAGGGTAAAGCGCGGACAGCACGCAAGGACGCGCAGGTTGAGCGGGAGCAGGCGGCCGAGATCGCGCGTCTGAAGCGATTGCTGGCAGATCAGGCCGAGGAGAATGCGATCCTGAAAAAAGCGGCGGCGTACTTCGCGCGCACCAGCAAGTGAAGTACGCCTTCATCGGCCAGCACGAGCAACAGTTCCGAGTGACGACGACGTGTCGCGTGCTGGAGGTTTCAGGGTCGGGATATTACGACTGGTGCTGCCGGTCGCTCAGCGGGCGCGCGCAGCGGCGCACCGAACCAGAAGTGGGTGGGCGACATCACCTGCCTGGAGACCACGGAGGGCTGGTCGTACCGCGCGGTATTGATCGACCTGTACTCGCGTCGCGTGGTCGGTTGGAGCATGCGCGAGCGGATCACCGCGGACCTCGCCTGCGAGGCGTTGCGAATGGCCTGGTTCCGCAATCGGCGGCCGCGCGGCGTCATCGTTCACACCGATCGCGGCAGCCAGTATTGTTCGCATGCGTTCCAAGACCTGCTAGAGCGATCGAGCCTGCGCTCGAGCATGAGTCGCACAGGCGATTGTTCGGACAAGCCAGTCGCCGAGAGCTTCTTCCACACGTTCAAGGTCGAACCGCCCGCCGACCAACCCAGGCAGTCACGCGCAGCGCGCAAGGAGA
>JBBSDI010000059.1:0-13948 GCA_038249585.1 Lysobacterales bacterium
CCGCTCTGCCGCACCGATGCTAGCCTGGCGAAATGACCGACCTGCGCCGCGGCCGTTACGAGCAGTTAATCTCCGCGGCACTTGAGGAGCGTCTCGGCCGACTTGACGGTCGGCTCGTCGCTGAGCGCGCCGACCTCACCGCCGACGAAGCTGGCGACCGCCTCGCCCTGTATCTTGGCCGCTTGCTGAAGCAGGCGATCTCGGCGCTGGAGCCACGCCAGCGGGTAGCCGTGGGCATTGAGCTTGCGCAGCAAGTGATCGCACTGTTGGCAGCGCGACCCGGCACTGGGGTGGACGGCACAGACCGGCTCGCGCCTCATGGCGACGTATTGCAAGCGGTCCTCGCAATGCATCCGGATGGGCGGCCGGAACCCGTCAGCCTGCCGGACACGCCGCTGCTCGACACCACGCTGCTGACCAACGCGCCCGGCGAGCCAAACATTGGCCACCAGCTCCGATCAGAAATCCCGTCGGCAGATCGCATCGACGTGTTAATGGCGTTTGTGCGGATGACCGGAATCCACAGCCTGCTCGAGTCGCTGGATCGCCACTGCGCTGATGGCCGTTCGTTGCGTGTGCTGACGACGACCTATACCGGCACGACCGAACTCGCCGCGCTGGAGGCATTGCAGGCGACCGGTGCAGAGGTCCGCGTGTCCTACGACGTCACTGGCACGCGTCTGCACGCCAAGGCATGGATGTTCCACCGTGGCTCGGGCTACTCCACTGCCTACATAGGGTCGTCGAACCTGACCCATTCGGCTCAAGTGACGGGTCTTGAGTGGAACGTGCGCGTTTCCGGTGCGCGCAATCCAGACGTGATCGACAAGTTTGCCGCGGTGTTCGAAAGCTACTGGCACAGCGACGACTTTCGCCGCTTCAGCGCTGACGAATTTCGGGAGCTGACCCGCGCCAATGAGGTGCACGGTCCGCGGGTGTATCTGAGTCCGGTCGAGATCCGGCTCGAACCGTTTCAGTCGCGGCTACTCGAACAGATCGAATTGGCGCGTCTGCAAGGAAGGCACCGCAATCTGCTGGTTTCGGCGACCGGTACCGGCAAGACCGTGATGGCAGCGATCGATTACCAACGGCTGCGCAGCCGCCTGCCGCGGGCACGACTGCTGTTTGTCGCGCATCGCCGCGAGATTCTTGAGCAAAGCCTGGCTACCTTCCGCCACGCGCTCCGCGACGCGAACTTCGGCGAGCTTTGGGTTGGCGGTGCGCGGCCAAACCGCTTCGAGCATGTGTTCGCGTCCGTGCAGTCCCTTGCAGCAACCGGGCTGCGCAGCCTTGAGCCCGATCATTTCGACGTGCTGATCGTCGACGAATTCCACCACGCCGCGGCGCCGACCTATGACACGCTGTTGCACCATCTGCACCCGCGCGAGCTGCTTGGTTTGACCGCCACGCCCGAACGGAGCGACGGGTTGCCGGTGCTCGATTGGTTTGAAGGTCGCATTGCCGCCGAGCTGCGGCTGTGGGACGCCATCGAACAGCAACGGCTGTGCCCGTTCGCGTATTACGGCATCAGCGATGGCACCGACCTGCGCCAAGTGCCGTGGCGACGCGGCCTCGGCTACGACCCTACGGCGCTCGACCGAATCGTTACCGGCAACCACGTCCTGGCGCGGCGGGTGATTCATCAGGTGCTCCGCCACGTGCCCGATGCCGGTTCAATGCGCGTTCTGGGATTCTGTGTGTCGGTCTCACATGCCCGCTTCATGGCAGCGCAGTTCGATGCGGCAGGATTGCCGGCAGTAGCCGTTTCGGCCGAGTCCCCGCCGGACGCGCGCGCCGATGCGCTGCGCCAGTTGGCCGACGGCCAATTACGCGCGATTTTCTCAGTCGACCTGTTCAACGAGGGTGTCGACCTGCCATCAGTCGACACATTGCTGCTGTTGCGAGCGACCGACAGCCCGACGGTGTTCATCCAGCAACTCGGCCGCGGCCTCCGGCGCGCTGCTGGCAAGTCGATCTGCACCGTGCTCGACTTCGTCGCGCAGCACCGCAAGGAATTCCGCTTCGACCGACGGTTGGGTGCATTGCTCGGCGGCAGTCGCAAGGCGATCGAGCGACAGATCAAACAGGATTTTCCGTTGCTGCCGAGCGGCTGCCATATGCAACTCGACGCAGTCGCCGCCGAGGCGGTGCTCAGGAATCTCAGGGAAAGCCTGCCCGGCAACTTGGCGCAAAGGGCGAACGAGTTGCGTGGCTTCGCGAAGCAGCATGAGAGGATCACGCTGAAGGGGTTTCTCAAAGAAACCGGCTTGCCGCTGGAAGACATCTACCATGGCAATCACAGTTGGTCGGACCTGCTGCAGGCGGGCGGCGTCGCGACGTTGCCCGCCGGGCCAGTCGAGATCACCATGCGACGTGCACTTGGTCGACTGCTTCACATCAACGACCCGCGGCGAATCAACCTCTACCGCGAGCTTGCCCGCGCGCCGCAGCCGCCGGCACTGGACAGCTGCGACCTGCGCGCCCGGCGACTATTCCACATGCTAGCGGCGACACTGATCGAAAGCGTTGCAGACGCCGGCGCGACACTGAATGACGCGGCGAAGCTGCTCTGGCGGCACCCGCAGGTACTCGCCGAACTGGTTGAGCTCTGCGATGTGCTTGAAGAACGCATCGACCATGTTCAGGAATCGTTGGCGACGCATCCCGACGTGCCGCTTTATATCCACGCCCGCTACACGCGGCGCGAGATTCTGGCCGCATTCGCCGATGGCACGACGCTCGCTCTGCCGCAATGGCGCGAAGGCGTGCGCTGGCTGCCCGAGGCGCGGGTAGATCTGTTCGCATTCACTCTGGACAAGGCCGGCGGACGGTTCTCACCGACCACGCGTTATCGTGACTATGCCGTCAGCCCGAAATTGATCCATTGGGAGAGCCAGTCGACTACGCGCGCCGACAGCGAAACCGGGCGTCGCTACCAGCGCCACGTGGCGATCGGCACGACCACGCTGCTGTTTGCGCGCCTGACCCAGGACGACCGCGCGTTCTGGCTGATCGGCCCCGGTGACTACGAGTCGCATGAAGGCGAACGACCGATGGGTATCCATTGGCGGCTGGCCCACGAACTACCCGGCGATTTGTACGCGCAGTTCGCGGCGGCGGTCGCGTAAACGGCAGCAGCGTTGTCGCGTCGGCTGGGTGCTTCCGTGGCTGTCGTCCGTCGGTAGCCGAGCGGCGCGGACTTTCGGTGTTCGACGCAGTCCAACGCCCGCGAAACCGAGCGGTGCGGATCGGGCCAAGCATCAATCAGTAGGACTCCTGCAGACGCCGCCTTGCTGCCTGCCCCGTCGCGAACACGACGGAAATGCCACCAACCAAGACCCCAACTCAGCCCACCCGCCCGCCCGCCATCGTCCACCGCAAGCCCAACGTCTCCCGCTCAAGCAGCACCAAATCAGCATCCATCCCAGCCGCAATCCGCCCCTTTCGCGGCAGCCCCCAGATCGCCGCAGGGGTCGTGGTCGCTGCCGCAAGCGCAGTCGCCAACGCCACGCCATGCACGTTAACCGCCTCAACAATCGCCGCCATCAAGCTCGCGATCGGCGCGACCTGCAGCGAGATCAGCCGGCCCTCGGCATCGAAGCACGGCAAGCTCGCCTGCCCGTCTGAACTCAAGCTCAGCCGCTCGATCGGCGCGCCGGCTGCCAGCGCTTCGGCCAGCGCTTTCGCGGCGGGGATCTCGCCTGCGGCGATAAAGTCGGGGGTGCTGCTGGTGGTCAAGTCGATGCTGCCGCCTTCGTGCGCGAACTTGATGCCGTCGTCGAACAGTGCGGCGTTGCGGTTGACGTGGGTGGGGTGCCACTGGCTGATGGGTACCGGCCAGCGGGAGCTTGCCTGGCGCAGCAGGGCGAGTCCTTCGGGGGCGTCGCCGACGTGTACGAGTACGGTGCCTTTCTTGCCGGCGAGCATGCCGCCGACGCGGGCGTCGCTGGCCAGGCGCGCGAGATCGGCCGCACTGGGCTGCGAGCCGCGGTGGTCGGCGATGGCGATCTCGCCGAGACCGATCATCTCTGGCACCAGCATCAGGTCGCGGCGCACGCTGCCGGTGAGGGTTACCGGCGGCACCTGGTAGGAGCCGGTGAGGGTGTAGGTGGTCAGTCCGTGTGCGGCGAGTGCGCGCGCGCAGGCCAGCAGGTCGGCGTGGCTGCGGGTGACATCGTCGGTGCCGAGTGCGCCGATCATGGTGGTCACACCGGCGGCCAGTGCGGCTTCGGCGGGCAGTGGCGGCATGCGGGTGGCGAAGCCGCCTTCGCCGCCGCCGCCGCCGAAATGCACGAGGCTGTCGACGAGGCCTGGGCAGAGCAGGTGTCCGCCGGCGTCGATCACGCGCGGTGCGATGCCGAAACCGTCGGGCCGCAGGTCGCGACCGATGGCGAGGATGCGGCCGAATGCGACCAGCACGTCGCCGCGCCCGGCGGGCTGCGGGGTCATCAACTCGGCGTCGCGGATGAGCAGCAGATCAGACATAGGAGATACCTACCGCGATCGCCACCGTGAGGGCCGCGAGCGCCATCAGCAGCAGCATGAACTTCAGGATGATGCGCACCCACACGATCCAGCCCAGACCGGCCACGCCGATCGCGCCCATCATCGCCGCGGAGGTGGGCATGACCAGATTGGTCAGTCCATCGCCGAGCTGGAAGCACAGCACGCTGATCTGCTTGCTCACGCCCACCAGTTCACCGAGGCCGGCCATCAGCGGCATGGTGATGGTGGCCTGCGCGCTGCCGGAGCTTACGAAAAAGTTGAACGCCGACTGCGCGGCGAGCATGCCCCACGCCGCGAGCAGTTCGGGTGTGCCTTCTATCGCGTTGCCCGCCGAGAACAGCAGCGCATTGAGCACCGAGGGCGCGTGCGGATCGCTGCCCCCGAGAATGCCGAGCAGGCCCTTGGCCAGCGCGATCACCAGCACTACCGGCACCAGACTGCGCACGCCATCGGTGAAGGCCTGCGCGGCACCATTGGCCGTGCAGCGCCCGCCGAGCACCGCCACCACGCCGGCGAACAGCCCGAGGGTGAAGAACTGCGCGGCGATCTCGGCGATGTAATAGCCGCCGGCGACCACGCCCCACACGATCCAGGCCACGGTGGCGAGCACGGCGAGCAGCACCGTGTGGTCGACCCAGTTCAGCGGCGCAGGCGGATCGAGTGCAACATCGTCGAGGCTTTCTTTTGCGCGGCGTGAGGCGGCGTAGCGCAGGGTAAAGGCCACGCCGACCGCAGTGAACGCGGCCCACATCACGAGGCGAAACGGGGTGCCCGACAGCAGCGGCACGCCGGCAATGCCCTGCGCGATCGCCACGCTGAACGGATTCATCCACGAGGTGCCGAAGCCGATCTGGCTGGCCATGTAGGTGACCATCACGCCGGTCTCCGGCGGATAGCCCAGGCGGCGGAACAGCGGCAGCAGCAGCGCGAGAAAGGCAATCGTCTCCTCGCCCATGCCGAACACCGCACCGCCCAGCGAGAAGGTGATGAACAGGCTTGCCAGCAGCAGGCTTGGACGATGGCCCAGCGCGCCGACGAGGCGCCGGATGCCGTTGTCGATCGCGCCGCTGGCCTGCACCAGGCCGAATGCGCCGCCGACGGTGAGCAGGAATGCGATCACGCCGATCGCCGCGCCATTGCGGTTGCCGGAGGTGAAGCCGTCGAAGAACAGGTTCAACACGCCGGGCGTGTCGCTGCTGCTGGAGAACAGCACCAGCGGCACCGGGCCATCGCCGGGCTGGTAGCTGCCCAGCGAGATCGGTACGCCGGCGGCGAACGAGCCGGCCGGCAGGATGGGCACCAGCAGTGCGACCAGCAGCGCCAATGCCAGCAGGATCAGCAAGGTGTCGGGCGTGCGGCTGGGCGCGGTGGCCTGGTTCATCGCGGGCTCTCGATCGGAAAACATCGGGGCGTCCCTGCCCCGTTGCGCGCCGCAGGGACCTGCGGGCGGCATCCAGCGATGGGTATCAGAAGCGGCCGATCCAGCGCAGGGTGAAGAAGCGTCCGAGGGCGTTGTGGTTGAAGGTGTCCACCGAGGCGCTGGCGCCGAGTGCGCGCGGTGGGTCGCGGTCGCCGAGGTTGTTGACGGTGATCGAGACGCGGTGCACGTCGTTGATGTTCCAGCCGACTGCCGTGTTCAGTACCGTCCACGAGGCCACCCGTGCGGTGGTCGAGATCGCCGCCGGATCGAAGCGGAAATCGTCGGCGTAGGAGCTGGTGTAGTTGGCCCACAGCGAGAGGTCGACGGCCTTGGCGGTCCAGTCCAGCGACACCGTGCCGCGCCACTTCGGATAGCGGTACTCGTCGTTGAACTCGACCAGACGCTGGCCATTGACGCAGGGGCCGTCGCCACGCAGTGCCAGCGTCGACGCCGAGCACGACTCCGAGCGCTCGAACGAGGTGACGCGGGTGGCATCGACGCGCAGATCGAGCGCGCCGCCGAACAGATCGTCGGTCAACGCGTGGTCGGCGCCGAAGTCGAAGCCGCGCGTCCGCTGCACGCCGATGTTGCCCAGCGGGGCGAATACCTCGCCGCCACTGAGCGCGCGGCCCAGACCCGAGGCGGTCTCGATGCCGATCGCGCCGGCCGGTCGCGGCCGGCTGCCGTCGGAGTAGGTGTAGATCAGCGAGGGATCGACCAGTGCGCGCCGCAGCAGGCTGAAGTAGTCGACGTCGACCAGGTTCTTCTGCTCGAAATCCCAGTAGTCGAGTTTGAACGTGGTGCGCTCGGCCGGCGACCACACGAGGCCGAGGTTCCAGGCGTCGGAGGTTTCCGGCTGCAGGTCCTCGTTGCCGAAGATCTGGCTGAGGATGGTCTGCGGGCGCTGGTTGGACGGCGGCGTGCCGGAGCCGCTGGCGCAGAAGTTGGTGAAGAACTCGCTGGATGATCCGCACGGCAGGGTGAACGAGGCCGCCGTGGTGCCAGCGCCCGCCTGTGCCAGCGAGGGTGCGCGGAAGCCGGTATTCCAGCCGCCGCGCAGCACGAGCTGTTCGGTGGGCCGGAAGCGAAAGCCGACCGATGGATTGAAGTCGCCGCCGAAGTCGGAGTAGTAGTCGTAGCGTGCGGCGAGGCGGACATCGAAGTTGTCGGTGAACGGCAGCAGCGATTCGGCGAAGGCGGCGCTGGCGTTGCGGTCTGCGCGCGCGGACTTCGAACCGAAGCCGTAGACGCCCGGCACGCCGGTGAGGCGATCGACCTGGGCCAATGGCGAGGGCTGGTCCGCGATGCGATCGCGACGGCCCTCGACGCCGAAGGCCCACGCGATGTCGCGGTCGCCGATGCTGCCTGCGCTGCCGTTGAGCTTGAAGTCGGCGCCGAGGCTGGTGGATTCGCCGTCGCGCGGCACCTGTTCGAGCACCAGCGCGAGCACGCGCGGATCCTGCGTGGCCTGGCCTGCGAACGGGTTGTACCAAAGCCCGCCGGTGGCCGGCGTACACGTGGTGGTGCCGTCGGCGCACAGTCGTCCGCGCATGGCCGCGTTGATGCGGCTGCGGTTGTAGATGCCGCCACTGGCGAACTGCTCGGCCTCGCTGCTGGCGTAGGTCACCGCACTTTCCCAGCCCCAGTCGCCAAACGCGCCGCGCAGGCCGCTCAACGCCCGCCAGTTGCGGGTGGTGACATCGATCTGGCGGGCATCGGGGAAGCGGCCCCAGCCGCGGATGTCTTCGGTCGCACCCAGGCCGCCAGCGCGCATGCGCGCACGCAGTTCGGCCGGGAAGGCCGGATTGTCGAAGCCGATGCGCACGTTGCTCCACGGCGCGGGTGCGCTGGTAGCGAAGCTTTCGTTGCGTTGTGCCTGCAGCTCGCCGAAGTATTCCAGCGTCTCGCCGAGCCGGGCGTGGAAGGTGCCGTAGGCGCCGATCGAGGTCAGCTCCGGATCGAACGCGGTGTAGTCGCTGCGATCGAGCGCGCAGTAAGCGCCGAGACTGCCCAGCGGAAAGCCCGCGCGGCCGTCGAAACGCTGCTCGGCGGGGCAGCCGGCTTCGACGAAATCGTTGCGGCTGAGGTTGCCCCAGTTGTAGCTCGGAAAGATGCCCTGCTGCGAGGGCACGCGCTCGTCGCGGGTGAAGCTGCGGTCGCGGTTGTAAAAGCCGTTGCGCTGGAACGCGTCGATCACCAGCAGGCCGCCGGCATCGTCGTCGCCGAAGCCCCACACGACGTTGACGTTGAACTTGCCCTCGTCGGTGTCGGCGCTGGAGTCGCCGGCGCTGACCGAGACGCGAATGCCTTCGAAGTCGCGACGCAGCACCACGTTGATGACGCCGGCTACTGCGTCCGCGCCGTAGATCGCCGATGCGCCGGCGGTCAGGATCTCGATGCGGTCGACCGCGGCCAGCGGCAGCGCGTTGATGTCGACGAAGTTCTCCGAGCGCACGCCGTTGGAGAACGAGGCAGCGGCGACGCGCCGGCCGTTGACCAGCGTGAGCGTGGAGCCCGCACCGAGGCCACGCAAGGATGCGCCGGCCGATCCGACCGGCGAGTCGGCCTGCAGCGCGCCGGAGGTGGCGGTGTTGAAGTTGCCGGTACCGCCGCCGGTCTCGGAGACCAGTTGCAGCACGTCGGCGAGCGAGGTCAGGCCGAGGCGCTCGATCTGCTGCGAGTCGATCACCTGGATCGGCTGCGATTCAGCGAGATCGACGCCGCGCAGGTTGGTGCCGGTGACGGTGATCGCCTCCAGCGTCTTGGCATCATCGTCCGGCGCGGGCGTGGACTGGGCAACGGCGGACGCGGACAGCAGCAGCGCGATGGCCGCGCTGAGTGGCTTGAAAACATGCATGGCAATCACCTCATGAATCGACCGCGCAGCTTCGCGCTCGTCGATGACGGACTGGGGATGTCGGCGCCACGGCGTGGCGCGAACGCAACCGGACCCCGCGTCGCTACGACGCGGAGGTACTCAGACGCGGGGACCTATTCGTCCCACCACTCGCTGAGATAGAAAGTCCGGCCGATGTGCCGGATGTGGTTGCGTGGCTTGGGCATGGATGATGATTGCGCGAAGGCGCGGCAGATATAAAGGTTTTGTTTTGCTGCCGTCAAGTGTCGGACGCACTGGCCGCGAAATTCTGCTATCAAACCGGCTTTGCGCGCGGACGCCTGACCATGCGATTTGTGCTTGTTGGCTTGCTGGTGGGGTGGGGGATTTCGGGCCCGGGCGCGGCTGCGGATGCCGAAAAGGCTGCGGTGGTGCCGGTTCGAGAGGTCATTGTTGCTGGCGGTGCGCTGGCGACCTGCGCGGATACTTCGCCGCGGGCGTGTGCGACGCCGCCGGAAGGCGGTATCTCGAGTCCGGGCGCCGCTGCGGATGCCGAACAGGCCGCGGTGGCGCCGGTCCGTGAACTGATTCTTGCCGGTGGTGCGTTGGCGATGTGCGCGGATACGTCGGCGCGGGCGTGTGCGACGCCGCCGGAAGGCGCGCGGCCCGCGACCCGCTATCGGCTGGACGAGGCAGCGCTGTTGCGCGCGCTGGAACCTGCGTTGTGGACTGCATCGGGCGCGCCGTCGGTCGACGCTGTTGCTGCGCTGCTGGGTGCTGCGCGAGTCGCGCTGGGCGCGCGCGCGGAGGCGTCGGAAGGGATCGATGCGGCCACGCTGGAAGGCGCGATGGCAGCGGTTTGTCCGACGGCACCGTGCGCGGCGCAGAGTTTTCCGGCGCCATGGTCGATGCTGCTCGACGCCGAGCGCGGTGCGCTGCTGGCAGCGTTGGAGCTGCCCACGGTCGCGGCCGATGCGGGGCGGGTGCGGGAGCGTGCGTATCCGGCGCGCAGCAAGGTCGCTGGTGGCGTGCGCGTGCTCGTCGCCTTCGTGGCGGCAGCAAAGGTGCGCAGCGCAGGCCGGCCGCGTATCGCCGTGGTCACCGCGTCGGCCTTCGATTCGATGGAGCCGGTGGATTTTTATCTGTCGCTGTTCGCAGCGCTCGATGCCGATGTGGTGTGGTGGCCGGTGGACGCCGCAGTTGCGGCCGCGCGGTTCGAGGCGCAAGACTGCGATGCGCTGCCGCGCTTGCGTCTTGAGCGATTGCAGCTGTCGCAGCGCGAGCGCATCTATCCGGACCTCGCAGCCGAGCAGGAGCGGTTCTGCCGCATGCAGCCGACGTCGATGCCGCAGGTCGACGGTGTGTTCTTCGGCGGTGGCGACCAGTGGCGGCTGCGGCAGGCTTTCGTCGATGCCGAGGGGCGCCCGAACGCCTGGCTGATCGCGCTGCAACGGGCTCACGCCGCAGGTCGTGTGGTGGTGGGTGGCACCAGTGCGGGTGCGGCGGTGCAGAGTGGCTCGTGGATGCTCAGCAATGGATCGGTGGAAGCCGCAGTGCGCGGGTCGATCCAGCAAGCGCTGCCGCCGGAGCCGGGCTGCGCGCGCGGCGATCGCTGTGGCGGTGTGGCCGAGGATCAGCTCACGCTGTGGGCCGACGGCGGACTGCGCCTCGCCGAAGGTGCGATCGTCGACACCCACTTTTCGGAACGTGCGCGCGAGCTGCGCCTGCTGCTGGCGATGCAGGCAGCCGATGCGCGCTGGGGCTATGGCGCCGACGAGACCTCTGCGCTGGTGCTGCGCGAGTTCGCTGACCGGCGCGAGATCAGCGCCGTGGGCGAGCACGGCGGCTGGGTGCTGCATCGTCCTGCCGGTCAACGTGATGCGGCACTGGCGTGGTACCTGGTGCCGGGTGCGACGTTGGTGATCGCAGGCGACGAGGTCCGGCTTGCGCTCGACGAAAAGGTCGGCCGCGCGAAGCGCCCGCCGCGGCTGCCGGTGGCGAATGCGTTCGAGGCTGGCGCGCTGCGCTCGCTCGCGCAACGGCTGGCATGGCACTGCGGTGATGGATTGTCCCTGCCGGCTGGTACCGCACGCGCTGAACTTCGGTGCCTGCCTGGTCATCGAAGCTGGAGCACTGCCGGCGGACTCAACGGTGTTGGTCCGCTGGCGCTGGTGCTGCGGGTCGGGGCGACCCACCCCACCGGCCATGGCCCATAGGGCAGGTCGCCCCGACCTGCCATCGCGATCGCGACGACCGCCATCGATGCGCTCGTCGTAGGAACGCGCCGTGCGCGCGACAGCGGCGGTGGGATGTGTGGTGCACCCGGGTGGGACGGTCGCGCACAGGGCGCGCTCCTGCAAGGAATCTGCGGCGTGCATCGCGCGAACGCGGATCGAACGGGCGAGGCGCGCACGGCGATGGCGGGCCGCGGAAGAAAACGGATGCTTCTGCCCATCCGTACGTTCCCGCACCGACGATTGGATACGCAACCGCCACGCTCAGACGTCGAGAGTCGCGTTCCGATTTTGCTTTGACCGCTGCTGCCGGCAAACAGCTGATGCAGTCCGCTTCCCTCAAAGGAATTTCCATGTCCCACACTGCCACTATCGCAAGCACCGCTCACAAGACCGCCGCTGCCGAGCATCAGGCCTGTGTCGAGCATCACTTGAAAGCCGCGCAGTGTCATGACGCTGCCGACACTGCCGAGGCGCAAGTCAATGCGGCGCACGCCATGAAGTGCTGCCAGACGGCGACCAAGAACACCGCCACCGCGTGCGAGTGTTCTGCCAACTAGCGCCGGGCTGAAATTTTCAGGTCGTGCTTGGCGTGCCACCAAACGGGTGTCGGCGATTCGGCTCGGACGCCGACGCGCCGTGGGGTCGACGTGGCTTTGATCTCAGGTGGAATCGCGGCAGCGATTCGGACGGGTGCGCCTATCTGCGTGCGTTCGACGGCAACAGGAGAAAGCTGGTGAAATACTTTGACGACCGCATTGTTCCCTATCTGGTCGTGGTCACGCTTGTTGCCGCCTTTCTTTATGCTGCGTTCCTCTACTCCGAGGTCCCAAAGGCTGCAGAACAGCGTGAACGATCCGCTGACGCCGCGACCAACCATGAGCCGCGCACATGAAAACCAAACTTACAGCTGCCATCCCGCTACTGGCCCTGGCGCTGACCGCGTGCATGGAAAGTTCACGCCTTCCATTGCATGCGGATGTGGGTCCGCAGCCCACGCTCGTGGAGCCGGCACCAGGGCTGCTGCCTACCGTCAACATCGCCCCCGCATCGCCGTGGCCCGCTGGGCAAACCCCGGTTGCCGCAGCGGGCATGCAGGTCAGCGCTTACGCCAGCGGCCTGGACCATCCGCGTTGGCTGTACGTGCTGCCCAACGGCGACGTGCTGGTGGCGCAAAGCAACGCGCCGCCGCGGCCTGAGAATGGCAAGGGCATCAAGGGCTGGGTGATGGGCAAGGTGATGAAGCGTGCGGGCGCGGGCGTGCCCAGCGCCAACCGCATCTCGCTGCTGCGTGTTGCCGGTGGCGATGGTCAGCCCGCCGTGCGAACGGAATTTCTTGAAGGCTTGAACTCGCCCTTCGGCATGGCTCTGGTGGGCCAGCGCTTTTTTGTGGCCAACACCGATGCGGTGATGGAATACGCCTACAGTACAGGCCAGACGCGTATCGAAGGCAGCGGCCGACGGCTGACCGACCTGCCCGCCGGACCGATCAATCACCATTGGACCAAAAGCCTGATCGCCAGTCCTGACGGCAGCAAGTTGTATGCGACCGTGGGCTCCAACAGCAACGTGGCCGAGAACGGCATCGCCGCCGAAGAAGGTCGCGCAGCGATCTGGGAAATAGACATCGCCACCGGCACCAAGCGTTTGTTTGCCACCGGCCTGCGCAACCCCAATGGCATGGCGTGGATGGACGCACCGCCCGGCCCTGTAAAACTGTGGACCGTGGCCAATGAGCGTGACGAGATCGGCAGCGATCTGGTGCCCGACTATCTGACTTCAGTGACGGATGGCGCCTTCTATGGCTGGCCCTATAGCTGGTTCGGCGCGTACGTGGACACTCGCGTTGAACCGCAGCGCCCCGACCTGGTCGCGCGCGCTGTGGCGCCCGACTATGCGCTCGGCGCGCATGTGGCAGCGCTGGGGCTTGCTGCCAGTGGCGGCAGCCCGCTCGTAGCGCTATTGACCGGCGCGGCGACCAGCACGCCGCAGACAGCCGTCGCGCCGCACGGCGTTTTCATCGGCTTGCATGGTTCGTGGAACAGACGACCACACTCGGGTTACAAGGTGGTCTACGTGGCTTTCGCGGCGGGAAAACCGCAGGGCTTGCCCGTGGACGTGCTGACCGGTTTTCTGAGCCCGAAAGGCAAGGCCTGGGGCCGCCCGGTCGGCGTGGCCATCGACAACACCGGCGCACTGTTGGTGGCCGACGATGTTGGCAACACGGTGTGGCGCGTCAGCGCGCTTTGACCAAGGGCGACAGCCGTCGAGTGACAGCGTGCGTCTTCCCATGCAGGCTCTGCGCCCTGCGCGGCAAGGCGTGAACCTGCGGAAATCGTGTTCTCGCTGGCTGCGGCTCGCGCCGGGACGGTCGCGTAGGTTGCGTGACCTGGGCTCGCGGCGCGACGACTACCGGTCTGTAGTGGCGCTGCCGATTGCGCCAGCCGCGGCGGATTCGCTCGCGGCTGGCGCGGCCAGCGTTACTTCTTTGGAGCTTTTTCTACGGGCGAGATGTGTTCGGCAACTGCCTGCCACCCGCCCTCGGCGCGCTTGAGCACGAGCGTAAAGAGCTCTTCGAAGGATTTCTTGTCCTCCGTCCCGCGAATGGTGCCGGTGGCAAATGCGAGGTTGCCGTCGACGACGACGCGATCGACGGTGCTCGACATCGCCGTAGGTTTGCTGCGCTTGGGGTCGGCGAAATCGGCAAACGCCGTTGCGCGATCGTTGAGGCGGCCGTAGGTGATGACCTGGTAGTCGCTTGCCACCAAGGTTTCGAGTGTTGCGGTGTCGCCGGCAAGATAGGCCGTGTCATAGCGGGCGATGAGATCACGCACGCTGGCATCGTCGTCGGCCTTGGCCGAGGTGAAGGCCAGCAACAGCACGATGAAGAGGGTGGCAATGTTTTTCATGATGGGTTCCCCGTTGAGTGCCCAAGCGGGGCACATTGATTAG
>JBBSDI010000060.1:0-13757 GCA_038249585.1 Lysobacterales bacterium
AGGAGCCCACCGTGTGGGCGACCGATGATGCGAGACGAATCGACGCTGCCGGTCACCCACCGGTTGCCCTTCTCGCCGCGCTCCGCATAATGGCGGCCCCCTTGCGCATGCGCTGACCATGGTCGACCCGATCCGCCCCACCTTTCACGGTTTCGAGATCGTGCCGCTGCGCGACTACGCCGAGCGGGCCTACCTCGACTACTCGATGTACGTGGTGCTCGACCGCGCCCTGCCCTTCGTGGGCGACGGCATGAAGCCGGTGCAGCGGCGCATCGTGTACGCGATGAGCGAGCTGGGGTTGGACGCGGGCTCGAAGCCGAAGAAGAGCGCGCGCACCATCGGCGATGTGATCGGCAAGTTCCATCCGCACGGCGACAGCGCCGCCTACGAGGCGCTGGTGCTGATGGCGCAGCCGTTTTCGTTTCGCTACCCGCTGATCGAGGGCCAGGGCAACTTCGGCTCGCCGGACGATCCGAAGTCGTTCGCGGCGATGCGCTACACCGAATCGAAGCTCACCCGCTACGCCGAGCTGCTGCTGGCGGAACTCGGCCAGGGCACGGTGGACTGGACGCCGAACTTCGACGGCACGCTCGATGAGCCCGCATGGCTGCCAGCGCGCCTGCCCAATGTGCTGCTCAACGGCACCACCGGCATCGCGGTGGGCATGGCTACCGATATCCCGCCGCATAACCTGCGCGAGGTTGCGGCCGCCTGCATCCGGCTGATCGATGCGCCCGATGCCACGGTCAAGGACCTGTGCGAGCACATCAAGGGCCCCGACTATCCGACCGAGGCCGAGATCATCACGCCGCGCGCCGACCTGCTCGCGCTGTACCAGACCGGCAACGGCTCGATCCGCGCGCGCGCGGTGTACCGCCGCGAAGCCACCGACATCGTGATCACCGCGCTGCCGCATCAGGTCTCGCCGACCAAGATCCAGGAACAGATCGCGCAGCAGATGCGCGCGAAGAAGCTGCCGATGGTGGAGGACATCCGCGACGAGTCCGACCACCGCGACCCGTGCCGCATCGTGCTGGTGCTGCGCTCGACCCGGGTCGACGCCGAAGAGCTGATGGGGCATCTGTTCGCCACCACCGATCTGGAGAAGAGCTTCCGCGCGAACTTCAACGTAATCGGCCTCGATGGCCGGCCGCAGCTGAAGGACCTGAAGACCCTGCTGGCCGAGTGGATCGTATTCCGCACCAACACCGTGCAGCGGCGACTGCAATATCGGCTGGAAAAGGTCGAGAAGCGCCTGCACCTGCTCGACGGTCTGCGCATCGCGTACCTGAACCTCGATGAGGTGATCCGTATCGTGCGCACCGAGGACGAGCCCAGGGCGCGTCTCATTGCGCGCTTCGCGCTGTCCGAGGTGCAGGCCGAATACATCCTCGAGACGCGCCTGCGCCAGCTCGCGCGGCTGGAGGAGATGAAGATCCGCGGCGAGCAGGATGAGCTTGAGCAAGAGCGCGCGCGCATCGCCGTGACGCTGAAATCGCGCGCCAAACTGCAGTCGCTGGTCAAGGCCGAGATCAAGGAAGACGCCGAGAAGTTCGGCGACAAGCGCCGCTCGCCACTGATCCAGCGCGAGGCTGCCAGCGCGCTGTCCGAGGCGGCATTGATTCCCTCCGAGCCGACCACGGTGGTGTTGTCGAGCAAGGGCTGGGCGCGTGCAGCCAAGGGCCATGACCTCGACGCCGCGGCACTGGCCTATCGCGAGGGCGATGGATTGCTCGCGAGCGCGCGCGGCAAGACCAACCAGCAGGCCGTGTTCTTCGACTCCGAGGGCCGCGCCTATGCAACGCCCGCGCATTCGCTGCCCTCCGCGCGCGGACACGGCGAGCCGCTCTCCGGCCGCTTCACGCCACCGGCCGGCAGCCGCTTCGATGCGCTGGCGATTGCCGACGAGTCGGCCAGGATCGTGGTCGCGACCAGCCACGGCTACGGCTTCGTGGCGCCGTTCGAAAGCCTGCTCAGCCGCAACAAGAACGGCAAGCAGGTGGTGTCGCTGACCGATGGCGCGCGCATCCTCGCACCCGGACTGGCTGCCGACACCGCGCGCGATCGCATCGTGGTCGCCACCAGCGCCGGCCACGTGCTGATGTTCTCGGTCGCCGAACTGCCGGAGCTGGACAAGGGCAAGGGCAACAAGCTGATCGAGATCCCGAAGAAGCTGCTCGCGAAAGGCGACGAGTTGTGCGTCGGCATCGCCGTCATCGCCGAAGGCGGCGAGGTCGTGATCCACGCCGGCTCCCGCCACATCACGCTCAAATGGAGCGATCTGGTCGGCTACGGCGGCGCTCGCGCGCAGCGTGGCGGCATGCTGCCGCGCGGCTTCCAGCGGGTCGAGCGGATCGAGGCTGCGGCGCGCGGCTGAAGCGCGACGTAGCGCTGGCGCAGGATCTGATCGCCGCAGGTCAGAAGTGTTCTGACCACCGAATCGCGGCCGACGTCGATCGTCACCGGCTGTAACAGTCTGGACGCCTTGGCGCGAGCGCGGTGACGTACCATGGCGAGGTGGCATCGTGCGGACCCCTGCCGTCGCGAGCTGCATTGCAGGACTCCAGCATGAAAAGCCACCGCGCGTGGTACGGCACCCTGTGTGCCGTGCTCGCTGTTTGCCTGTGCGCCTGCAGCGAAGATGCGCTGCCGCCTGAAGCGCGCCCACCGGTCGCGGCCCCGGTAAAGCCGACCCCGGTCGCGCAAGCTGCGCTGCCGATCGCCAAGCCTGGCTCGCGCCCGGGCGACATCGCACGCCTGATCACCATCGCCAACGAAGACTTCGCCGCCTCGCGCTTCGTATCGCCGCCGTCGGCGAATGCACTGGAGGGCTTCCTCGAAGTGCGTGAGCTCGATCCGGACAACGGCAGCGTGCGCGAAGCGATGGGCGATCTGTACCCGCTGGCAACCGCCGCCGTCCGCGAAGCCATCGATGCGCGCGATCTGGTCGAAGCCGAGCGCATCCTCGCGCTGGTCGAGCGTGGCATGGCCGGTGCGCTGGGCGTAGCAGAACTGCGCGCCGAACTCGACGGCCTGAAAGCGGCCGAATCCAGCCGCGATAGCAGCGTCGACGCAGTGCCCGCCGATGGCGAAGCCACCAAGCCGCCGGCAGCGGTGGCCGGCAAGCCAACGATGGATGAAACTGCGGAAAACGCGGTTGAGCCGGTGCCTCCCGGCGATGCGCCGAAATCGGCGTCCGGCGACGTTCCGCCGCCCTGAGCGCTATGTTGGCAGTTTGAGCGGCTGTTGCGTGCAAGCCCCTGGACAGCGTCGCCCTGAGGGGCTTCGCAGCAAGCGGCGCGTAGAGGTTGATCTCAATGCGCCCGAAGCCCAAGGGCCCCTTCATTCCGCGTGCCGCGCTTCCTGAACACACGCCAACGCGCTGAGAGATCGGTGACTTTCCGCACAGTTGGATTGCATCCACGCCGGGACACTGTTGCGTAACAGGGGCAGGGACGCGGACGCGCCGCGCCAACGTAAAGGGAGAAAGACAATGGATCAATCGAATGCAAGTATTGGCAAAACGGTGCGACGCTGGCTGGTCGGCTGCGCCGCCGCACTGGTCATGACCACAGCTGCCGCCGCGCAGCCAGCCGCAGAGCCGACCGCTGCCGACCTGCTGGCACGCGCCAACGCCGCGTTCGCGGCCGATCGCATGGTGGCGCCGGCCGGCGACAACGCGCTCGAATGGACTCTGGCGGCCGGCGCGATCGATCCCGATAGCGCGCGCGTCCGTGAAGGCATCAACGATCTGTATCCGCTGGTGGTCGCCGCCATCGAGCGCGACATCCGCAGCGACCGCGAGGCCGAAGCACTGCGCGTGATCGCGCTGCTCGAGCGCGCGATGCCGAACTCTTTGGCCGCGCGCCAGCTGCGCGCCAAACTCGATCGCCGCAACGGCAGCAGCACGGCACCGGTCACGGCACAGGTCGGCGTGGTGCAAACCGCGGGCTGAGCGCGACAGGTGCCGTGCGGCGTCTGTATCTGTATCTACATCTGCGTCACCGTGTGCCCACATGCTAGCCTCGCTCCCCGCTGCGCTGGCGTCGTGCCGGCGGTCGGGGGTGGGCTGTGGGAAAGTTGCGTCGCTGGGTGCAGCGGATCGTTGTGGGCCTTTTGCTGTGTGCCGGATTGGCAGCAGCGGGCGGGTGGTGGGCGCTGCATCGTAGTCTGCCGGTGTATACCGGCAACAGCGCACTCGAAGGACTCGCAGCGGCGGTGTCCATCGAGCGCGATGCGCTCGGTGTGGTCACCATCGATGCCAGCAACCGACTCGATGCGATTCGCGCGCTCGGTTTCGTGCACGCACAGGAGCGCTACTTCGAGATGGACCTCACGCGGCGCTCTGCGGCCGGGGAGTTGTCGGAGCTGTTCGGTGCAGCAGCGATCGAGATCGATCGCAAACACCGCGTGCATCGGTTTCGCGCGCGCGCGCAGCAGGTGCTAGCGACTGCCGCTCCGCAGGACCGAAGCAGCATCGAGGCCTACGTTGCGGGCGTCAACGCCGGTCTCGCCGCGCTGTCTGCGCGGCAGTTTCCGTATCTGCTGCTGCGCCAGACCCCGCGCCCATGGAGCGCCGAAGACTGCGTGCTGGTGGTGTACGCAATGTTCCTCGACCTCAACGATGAGACCAACGCGCATGAACTGGCCCGTGCCGACCTGTTGGCGCGCGCGCCGCCGGCATTGGCGCGCCTGCTGGACGCGTCCGGCACGCATTGGGACGCAGCGCTGGCGGGCGACGTGATCGCCGACCCGCCATTGCCGACGGCCGCCGAGATCGATCTGCGCGCGCTGCCGCGCGAGCGCTTCGGACGCGGCGCCGGCGTGGGCGGCGATATCGGCATCGGCAGCAACAACTTCGCGGTCGGTGGTGCACTGACCGGTAACGGCGCAGCACTGGTCGCCAACGACATGCATCTGGGCCTGCGCGTGCCGAACATCTGGTTCCGCGCACGCCTGCGCTTTGCAAACGCCGACGATGGCGCCAAGGTCGACATCAGCGGCGTCACCCTGCCCGGCGTGCCTGGCATCGTGGTCGGCAGCAATGGTCGCGTCGCGTGGGCGTTCACCAACAGCTATGGCGACTGGCTCGACTGGGTGCAGGTGCAGTGGAGCGACCCGGCGCGCACCCGTTATCGCACACCGGATGGCAATGCACAGGTGATCGAGCATCGCGAGGCGATCCTGGTCGCCGGCGCGGCAAGCGAGGAGATGCTGGTCCGCGAGACGATCTGGGGGCCGATCGTGCACGAGGACAGCGATCAAGGCGCGCTTGCGCTGGCATGGACCGCCCATCGTCCGCAGGCGGTCAACCTCGCGCTGAATGGACTGGAGACTGCAGGCAGTGTCGACGAGGCGCTCGCGATCGCGCACCGCGCAGGTACCCCGCCGCAGAATTTCGTGGTCGGCGATCGCGCGGGCAACCTGGCGTGGACCATCATCGGCGCGATCCCGGCGCGCGGCAGTGCCGATCCGCGCGTGCCATCGGACTGGAGCCACGCGGGCGCAGGCTGGAGCGGCTGGTTGCCGCCCGAGCAGTATCCGCTGCTACGCAATCCGCCCGATCACCGATTGTGGACCGCCAACGCGCGCGTGGCCTCAGGCGCGACGCAGACCCTGATCGGCAACGGCGGCTATGCGCTGGGTGCGCGCGCAATGCAGATCCGCGATGGGCTGCGTGCACGCGATCGACTGCAGCCGGCCGACATGCTGGCGATCCAGCTCGATGATCGCAGCCTGTTCCTGCAGCCGTGGTGGCAGCTGCTGCGCGACACACTGGCGGCCAAGCCCGACGATGCGGATCTACGCGAGCTGGATCGACTCACCGCGACGTGGGACCCGCGTGCGGTACCCGAGGCGGTTGCCTATCGACTGGTTCGCGGATTTCGCCTGGCGGCATCCGCGCAGGTACTCGACGGTCTTGCCGGTCCACTGCGCGATGCAGCGCACGCCGACTACCGCTTGCCGCCGCTGCAGCAGTCCGAGGGCATCGTGTGGTACTTGCTGCAGGAGCGCCCGCTGCATCTGCTGGCACCGATCCACGACAGTTGGGATGCACTGCTGCTGAGCGCCGCGCGCGAGGTGGTCGATGGCCTGGCCGCGCAGCCCGGCGGACTTGCAGCGCGCACGTGGGGCGAGCGCAACACCACCCGCATTCGCCATCCGCTGTCGCGCGCGGTACCCGGTCTCGGCTGGCTGCTCGACAGTACACCGCGCGCGCTCGCCGGCGACAGCGCCATGCCGCGTGTGCAGGGCCCTGCATTCGGCGCCTCGCAGCGTCTGGCTGTATCGCCCGGCCACGAGGACGAGGGGTACTTGCATATGCCCGGCGGGCAGAGCGGCCATCCGCTATCGCCGTATTACCTCAGCGGCCACCGCGACTGGGAGGAAGGCACGCCGACGCCGTTCCTGCCGGGTCCCGCCGTCGACCAACTGATGCTGCGACCGGGCGCGCCATAGGCATCTCGCCCGCGTATGCTTGCAAGTTGCCGTTCCGAGCCAAGGTTCGACCCATGAATTTCCATCGTCTGCCCAACACCCTCCTGGCCGCATTGGCCCTGGCCCTCGGCGCAGCTCCTGCGTTTGCGCAAACAGCCACTGCTTCGCCCGCGCTTGCGATCAGCGCTGACCGCATGCTCGATGTGCGCAGCGGACGCTATGTCGACAAACCAATGATCATTGTGCGCGACGGACGCATCGCCACGGTCGGGCGTCAGGGCGATCCTGTTCCCGCCGATGCGACGCCGATAGCGCTCGCCGGCAAAACCCTGCTGCCGGGCCTGATCGACATGCATGTGCACCTCGACAGCGATCCGACCTATGGCGGCTACAGCAGCCTGCAGTTCAGCGATCGCTTCTGGTCGGTACTGGTCGTGCCGCACGCGCAGCGCACGCTGGAGGCAGGCTTCACCACCGTGCGCAACGTCGGTGCCGACGCGTGGAACGACGTCGGCCTGCGCCAGGCGATCGACGAGGGCAAGATCGTCGGACCACGGGTGGTGACGGCGGCCTTCGGCTTCGGCGCCACCGGCGGGCACTGCGATTCGACCTATTTCCCGCCGTCGATGGACCAGAAAAGCCCGTACAACGCCGACAGCCCTGAACAGGCGCGAAAGTCGGTGCGCACGCTGCGCAAGTACGGCGCGCAGGTGATCAAGATCTGCGCCACCGGCGGCGTGTTCTCGCGCAATACCGAACCCGGCCAGCAGCAGATGACGCTCGAGGACATGCGCGCGGTGGTCGATGAGGCCAAGCGGTGGGGCCTGCGCGTCGCCGCGCATGCGCACGGCACTTCCGGCATCAAGGATGCGATCCGCGCCGGTGTGCACACCATCGAGCACGCGAGCCTGATCGACGACGAGGGAATCCGGCTGGCCAAGGAGCAAGGTGCGTGGTTGTCGATGGACATCTACAACACCGACTACACGCAGTCCGAGGGCAAAAAGAATGGGGTGCTGGAGGACAACCTGCGCAAGGACCGCGAGATCGCCGACCTGCAGCGCGAGAACTTCCGCCGCGCGCACGCAGCTGGCGCAAAGATGGTGTACGGCACCGATGCCGGCATCTATCCGCATGGCGACAATGCCAAGCAGTTCGCGGTCATGGTCCGCTACGGCATGACGCCCGCGCAGGCGATCCGCAGCGCCACCGTGAACGCAGCCGACGCGCTTGGCCGCGACGATGTCGGCAGCATCGAGAGCGGCCGCCATGCCGACCTGATCGCGGTCGATGGCGATCCGCTGGCGGATGTCACGGTGCTCGAACGCGTGAAGTTCGTGGTCAAGGGCGGCGTCGTGATCAAGCAGCCTGCAGCGCCCGACTCGCAACCCTGACGGGTTGATCGCCGCGCCTGCGCCGACATGCAAGCCGCGATCCGCGCAGCGACGCGCGCCGATGTGCCAGCGATCGAGAAACTGATTGCGGCATCGGCCCGCGCGCTCGGTCGCGACCACTACAGCGATGCGCAGATCGAAGCAGCCCTGCGTGGCGCGTTCGGCGTCGACACCCAGTTGATCGACGACGGCAACTACTTCGTGATCGATGGCGGTGACGAACTCGCCGCATGCGGCGGCTGGAGCTACCGTCGTACGCTGTTCGGCAGCGATGCGCGTGCCGGGCGCGATATCAGCGCGCTCGACCCGCTGGTCGATGCAGCGCGGATCCGCGCGTTCTTCGTAGCACCCGGGCACGCCCGACGTGGACTGGGCCGGGCCCTGCTCGTGCATTGCGAGGCACAAGCGCGGCTGCGCGGTTTCCATCGCTTCGAGCTGATGTCCACCCTGCCCGGCGTCGCGCTGTATGCCCGCTGCGGCTATTTGCCGGGTGCGCGAATCGAGTACCCGCTCGGCGAGGGGCTCAGCATCGGCTTCGTGCCGATGCAGCGCCGCGATCCCACGCAACCGCAATCCCTTTGCCTGCAGCAGTGAGAAATTCGAGCCCGGGACCTGCTCGAGGCTGCAGACGACGCATTGCACCAGCACATCGCAATTCGCGGGCTGATCGAAGTTTCGCGGCGTCCAGCTGGGGCCACCGGCCAGCCAGGCACAATGGACGGTGCCGGGCCGGCCATCATTCAGCGACCGCACGTTTCACGCCGAACGGCCTGTTCGCGAGCGCTCCGTGCCGGCATTCGCACGTATAATCAGCGCCCCTGTCGGGAGTCGCAGCGCCCATGCCACAAACAATGAAAGCCCTGGTCAAGCGCGAGCCGAGCAAGGGCATCTGGATGGAGCAGGTCCCCGTGCCCGAGGTCGGCCCCAACGAGGTGCTGATCAAGCTGGAGAAAACCGCGATCTGCGGCACCGACCTGCATATCTACAAGTGGGACGAGTGGAGCCAGCGCACGATCAAGCCGGGGCTGGTGATCGGCCACGAGTTCGTCGGCCGCATCGTCGACATCGGCGCGGGCGTTCGCGGCTACACGCTCGGCCAGCGGGTGTCGGCCGAGGGACACATCGTGTGCGGTGTATGCCGCAACTGCCGTGCGGGCAAGCAGCACCTGTGTCCGCACGCGGTCGGCATCGGCGTCAACCGCGCCGGCGCCTTCGCCGAGTACATCGCCATGCCGGCGGCCAACCTGTGGCCGATTCCCGATCAGATTCCCAGCGAACTGGCCGCATTCTTCGATCCCTACGGCAACGCCGCGCACTGCGCGCTGGAGTTCGATGTGATCGGAGAGGACGTGCTGATCACTGGCGCGGGGCCGATCGGCATCATCGCCGCCGGCATCTGCAAGCACGTCGGTGCGCGCAACGTGGTGGTCACGGACGTCAATGACTACCGGCTGAAACTGGCTGCCGACATGGGCGCCACGCGGGTGGTCAACGTCGCCAAGCAATCGGTGCGCGATGTGATGGCCGACCTGCAGATGGAGGGCTTCGACGTGGGTCTGGAGATGAGCGGCAACCAGCGCGCCTTCGAAGACATGCTCGACTGCATGTACCACGGCGGCAAGGTCGCCCTGTTGGGCATCCTGCCCCGGGGGGCCGGGATCGACTGGGACAAGGTGATCTTCAAGGGACTGACCCTGCAGGGCATCTACGGCCGGCGCATGTTCGAGACCTGGTACAAGATGACCCAGATGGTGCTGACCGGCTTTCCGCTGCAGAAAGTGCTGACCCATCAGATTCATATCGACGACTTCCAGAAGGGCTTCGACCTGATGGAATCCGGGCATTGCGGCAAAGTGGTCTGTTCCTGGAACTGATGCGCGGCGTATTTGCACTGCCGCTGCTGCTGGCAGCGGCATGCGCGACGGCCGACAGCACGCCGCAAGGCCCATGCACTGCGGACGACGAAGTGCCAACGGTCGACCTCGTCGAGGCCGCGCTGCTGTCGAGCCCGCTGCACACGGTCGCGCCGTGCGCACGCATCGTCGGCCACATGGCGCGGTTCCGCATCGACACGCGCTGGGGTCCGCTGGCAGCCGACAGCATCGCGCTGCTGCACATACGGGTGGCCGAACTGAGCGCGATCGAGGAACTCGAGCACGCCAGCCACGCAGGCCTCGCCGCGCGCGCGGCCGGCGACAGCGCCAATCGCATCGCCGACAGCGTCGACAGTGTCATCACGCGACCGCTGGAAACCCTGCACGAGCTGCCCGCCGGCGCGCTGCGCTTCTTCCAGCGCAAGCTCGAACACTTCGCAACCACTGCGCGCGAGACCAGCGAGCGCACCGGCGAGCGCATCACCGGTGCCGACGAGACCTATGACAGGGTGTCTATCCGGCCCGGCGTGGTATTGCCCGACGCCGCGTCCGACCCTTGGTGGCAGCGCGGCAGCGGCCGATTGTGGCGCGCGGGCAAGAACCGGATCGGCTACGGCGACACGCGACGCACCTGGGCGCAGCGACTCGGCATCGACCCATACAGCAGCAACCCGCCGCTGAACGCGCGCATGGACAGCCTTGCGTGGGCGGCTCTGGCCGGCGACAAGGCGGTGGGACTGGCGACCGCCCAGTTGGGCGATGCGGCAACGAGTGCACTCGGTGCCACCCGACGGATCAATCGCATGGTGTGGGAACTTCCACCGACCGAAGTCCGCCGCCGCAATCAGCAGCGCCTCGCCGCGCTTGGCTGCGGCGATGCCGAGCACCGCCGTTTCCTGCGCAACAATCGCTTCACGCCGACCCTGCAGACCGCGCTGGTCGACGCGTTGGTTGCGCTGCAGCCCGCGCGCGGCTGCGTCGACGTGATCGAGCTGGCGGCAGCAGTCTCGCTGGAGCTGGAAGCACGCTATCTGGTCGATGCGTTGGGTCTACTTGCCGCGCAAGATGTTCGCGACGCCAATCTGCAATTGATCGGCAGCGCGCCTGTGCTGATCCATACGCCAGCCGCGATCGCCGATGCCGCACCGATGCCCGAGGACTTGCGCATGCGTCGGCGCGAACCAGGCGCGCTCGAGCGGCTGGCCGCCACGCTGCCAGCGACACCGCAGCTGATCCTGCCGCTGGCGGTTGATCGGCTGCAGTGGGATGCGGATACGGCCGCATTTTTCGACCAGCCGGGATTTGTAGTGGTCGACAAGCGGGTGCTGATCGCGGGTACTGCGACCCCCAACGCGCTGCAGGGATTGACGCGGCGCGGCTGGGAGATCGTCGAGCGCGCGCAGGTGGCGGTCGATTGAGATGGCGTCGCATGGCTCGCATACGCGATGGTTGCCGCTGCGATCCAGGTCGGTGCGATCATGAGGTTCCGCAGTCGCTGCCATGGCAGCTCCCACAATGTGCCAAGCCGACGCTGATCTGCACGCAATCGATCGCTGGCCTGCGTGATCGGCATCCAATCCCACGATCGGCGACAATCACCGCTTGCCACCGGAACCGACCATGACATACGCAGGACAAGACCGCTTCCAGGCCGAACTCGACGACATCCAGGCGCAGGGACTGTTCAAGCACGAGCGCATCATCGCCTCGCCGCAGAACGCCCAGATCGTGCTGGCCGATGGCCGCCGGGTGCTGAACTTCTGCGCCAACAACTATCTCGGGCTGGCCGACCACCCGGACATCATCGCCGCTGCCAAGGATGCGCTCGACACGCACGGTTTCGGCATGGCCTCGGTGCGCTTCATCTGCGGCACCCAGGACCTGCACAAGGACCTCGAGGCCACCATCGCGCGTTTCTTCGGCACCGAGGACAGCATCCTTTATGCGGCCTGTTTCGATGCCAACGGCGGGCTGTTCGAACCGCTGCTGGGCGAGCAGGACGCGATCATCTCGGATGCGCTCAACCATGCATCGATCATCGACGGGGTGCGCCTGTGCAAGGCCAGGCGCTATCGTTACGCCAACTGCGACATGGCCGATCTGGAAGTCCAGCTGCAGCAGGCGCGCGCCGATGGCGCGCGCAGCATCATGATCACCACCGACGGCGTGTTCTCGATGGACGGCTTCGTCGCACCGCTGGATCGGATCACCGCGCTCGCCCGGCAGTACGGTGCGCTGGTGCATATCGACGAATGCCACGCCACCGGATTCCTTGGCGCCACCGGCCGCGGCAGCGCCGAGGTCAAGGGCGTGCTGGACCAGATCGACATCATCACCGGTACCCTGGGCAAAGCCATGGGCGGCGCGCTGGGCGGCTTCACCGCCGGCCGCGGAGAGGTGATCGAACTGCTGCGCCAGCGCTCACGACCGTATCTGTTCTCCAACTCGCTGCCGCCGCACGTGGTCGCCGCCGGCAGCAAGGCGTTTGCGATGATCGACTCGGCCCAGGCGCTGCGCGCGCAGCTGGCACACAACACGCAACACTTCCGCGCGCGCATGCAGGCGGCGGGTTTCCAGATCAAGCCGGGCGACCATCCCATCGTGCCGGTGATGGTCTACGACGCGCCGCTGGCGCAGCAGATGGCCGCTCAGCTGCTCGACGAGGGCATCTACGTGATCGGATTCTTCTTCCCGGTGGTGCCCAAAGGCCAGGCCCGCATCCGTACCCAGATGAGTGCCGCGCACTCGCGCGAGCAGATCGATCTGGCGGTCGATGCGTTTGTTCGCGTCGGGCGGCGACTTGGGGTGCTGAAGGGCTGAGTTGCCAACGGCGAACGCCGGGCAAACGCTATCTGGAGCTTTTCTCGGAGCGGTGTGATCAATCCTCGCCGTGCAAGCGCCGGCCCAACGGTGTATCCAGCATCGAGCCGCTGCACTCGCTGGCGCCGCAGCGGCAGGCCCACTGGCCGCGCTCGGCGTCGGACACCGGACCGGGCATGATGATCGCGTAGTCGAAGCTGATCTCTTCGCCGGCCTGGATCAGGCCCAGGGTCGAGATCCACACCTTGTCGCGGCGCTCGTCGCCGTCGATGTTCACGTGCACTTCGGCCTTGCAGTTCGGCGCACAGCTGTGATTGATCCAGCGCGCGAGATTGCCGCCGCGGTTGCCGTCGATCAGCCAGTGCTCATTGGCGGTGAACAGGAAGGTGTGGCCGCTGCCGCGATTGTCGCCGTAGGTCTGCGCGGCGGCGTCGGGCGTGATGCGCTCGCCGATGTATTCGATCAGTTCGACCTCTGCCGGCAATGCGACGTTGGCGAACACGCCGTGGCCGTGGATGGGTGAGCGGCGGCGGACGATGCGGGGCTGGGTCATGTTCGGCGGGCGGCGAGCGGATCGACGATTGGACGACGATTGGCAATCATCGCGCAAATCCCGGCGCGCCGAGGAGCGGCGTGGGTATGCTTGCGCACTGCGGTTCAGATCAGGGTCCACGTGAACGAACACGCCCTCGACGAGCAACTGGTACTGGCCCAGACCCGCGCCTGGCTGGAGCAGGCGGTGATCGGGCTCAACCTGTGTCCGTTCGCCAAGGCGGTGCACACCAAGGGGCGCATCCGCTGGGTTCTCAGCGCGGCGCGCGACAGCAACACACTGTTGGCACAGCTGCACGATGAGCTGCTGCTGCTCGCCGCAGCGCCGATCGATGCGATCGAAACCACGCTGCTGATCCATCCGCAGGTGCTGGCGGACTTTCTCGACTACAACGACTTCATTGGCGAGGCCGAAACCGCGCTCGCGCGCGCAGGCCTCGACGGCGTGCTGCAGATCGCCAGCTTTCATCCGCACTACGTGTTTGCCGGCACCACGGCCGATGACGTCGGCAATGCGACCAATCGCTCACCATGGCAGCTGCTGCATTTGCTGCGCGAGGAGAGCATCGATCGCGCGGTGGCGGCGTATCCGGACCCGGAAGCGATCGTCGGCCGCAATCTTGCCACCATGGCCGACTTGGGTCCGGCCGGGTGGCAGCGTTTGCGGAGCGCCTTTGCG
>JBBSDI010000061.1:0-13684 GCA_038249585.1 Lysobacterales bacterium
GGCTCAGGGTACAGGGCCCAGCAAGAGCAGGTGGCGCGGGTGCGATTCGCCGCGCTCACTGCACGCACCCTGCGCTGGCCCGAATCCCGACAAACAGCGGGGTTCGCTCTTCACTGGGCCCTGGGCTCTGAACCCTGGACCCTTGCTCCAAATTTCCCGACGAGGCACGCTGCATGAACGCGGTAGCAAAACACATAAATCACTGGTCAGCGGACGACGAACGCACCTTGCTCGACACCATCGACAACTGGGTCGAGAAGTCGGTGCGACCGATCGCGCGCGAGTACGACACCGAAGACAAGTATCCGCATCATCTGGTCGAGCAGATGAAGGAGCTGGGGTTGTTCGGCGCCACGATCCCGCCCGAGTACGGCGGACTGGGCCTCTCGGCAAGCCTGTACGCGAAGATCGTGATCAAGGTCGCCTCGGTGTGGATGGCGCCCTCGGGCATCTTCAATTCGCATCTGATCATGGCTGCTGCGATCGAACGCGCAGGCACCGCGGAGCAGAAAGCGAAGTACCTGCCGCGCATGGCTTCGGGCGAGTTGCGCGGTGGGCTGGGCCTGACCGAACCGAATGCGGGCACCGACCTGCAGGCGATCCGCTGCGTGGCAAAGCGCGACGGCGATCACTACGTCATCGATGGCGCCAAGACATGGATCACCAACTCCCTGTACGGCGGCGGCATCCTGCTACTGGTCAAGACCGATCCGGAGGCGCAGCCGCGCCACAAGGGCATGAGCATGTTCATCGCCGAGAAGGGCGAAGGCTTCATCGTTGCCAAGAAGATGAAGAAGCTCGGCTATCGCGCCATCGACACCTGCGAGCTGGTGTTCGACAACTATCGGGTGCCCGCCGACTGCCTGCTCGGCGGCGAGGAAGGCAAGGGCTTCCAGCATGCGGTCGGTGGCCTCGAACTTGGGCGGATCAACATCGCCGCCCGCGGCACCGGCATCGCACAGGGCGCACTCGACATGTCGGTGCGCTACGCGCAGGAGCGCAAGACCTTCGGCAAGGCGATCGCCGAACACCAGGCGATCCAGCTCAAACTCGGCGAGATGGCGGCCAAGGTCGAGGCCTCCAAGTTGCTGGTTGAAAGTGCGGCCCGCGCCTACGACACCGGCGCCCGCTGCGACATGGAAGCCGGCATGGCCAAGTACTTCTGCACCGAAACCGGCGTGTACTGTGCGCAAGAGGCGATGCGCATCTACGGCGGCTACAGCTACTCCATCGAGTACGAGATCGAGCGCTTCTACCGCGACGCGATGCTGATGTGCATCGGCGAGGGCACCAACGAGATGCAGCGCATCATCATCGCCAAGCAGCTCGTCGAGCGGCACAAGGTCTGATGATTCGCACGCCGCCCGACGCCGCGCGGGTCGCGCGACTGCTGTTCCCCGCAGGCCTCGGCTTGCTCTTCGTCGGCGCCGCGGTGGCAGCGTTCGTCGAACCGTGGTGGATCGGTGCGCTGATCGCAGGCGCGGCCGTCGTCGACCTGCTGCTCGCCTTCGCGCTGTCTCGTACGGGCGGGGTCCGCCCATGAGCGCTTCGCTGCCGCTTGCCGGTCTGCGCATCCTCGCCGTCGAACAGTACGGCGCCGGCCCCTACGGCTCGATGCACCTGGCCGATCTCGGCGCCGAGGTGATCAAGATCGAATCGCCGCCGGATGGTGATGTGTCGCGTGCTACCGGTCCGTACTTCCTTGGCGAGGGCGACAGCCAGTTCTTCCAGACCTTCAATCTCAACAAGCGCTCGATGCGGCTGGACCTGAAGCATCCGCGCGGTCGCGAGGTGTTCGAAAAGCTGGTCGCCAGCGCCGATGCGGTGATGAACAACCTGCGTGGCGACCAGCCGGCCAAGCTGCGCATCGACTATGCAGCGCTCGGTGCAATCAAGCCCGCGATCGTGTGCGCGCATCTGTCGGCCTACGGGCGCGACAACGAACGCGCGGCGTGGCCTGGCTATGACTATCTGATGCAGGCCGAGGCCGGCTTCATGTCGCTGACCGGAGAGCCGGAAGGTCCGCCGGCGCGCTTTGGCCTGTCGATGGTCGACTTCATGACCGGAACGGTGACCGCGATGGGGCTGCTGGCAGCGATCATCGGCGCGCTGCGCTCGGGCAAGGGGCGCGATGTCGATGTCTCGCTGTTCGACGTGGCGCTGCACCAGCTGAGCTATCCGGCAACGTGGTTTCTCAACGAGGGCCACGCGACCACGCGGCTGCCGCGCTCGGCGCATCCGGGCACGGTGCCATGTCAGCTGTATCGCAGCGCCGACGGCTGGGTGATGGTGATGTGCATGCTGGACAAGTTCTGGCAGGACTTCATCGTCGGGATCGAACGGCCGCAATTCGGCACGGATCCGCGCTTCGTCGATTTCGCCGCGCGCCGCGCGAACCGCGAGGCGCTCACGCCGCTGCTCGATGAAGCGCTCATGACGCAGACATGCGCGTACTGGACCGCGCTGTTCGCCGGTCGTGTGCCGATCGCACCAGTATTCGACATCCGCCAGGCGCTGGAGAATCCTTACCTCGAGCGGGTCGGCATGCTGCAGACCGTCGAGCATCCGGCGGGTCCACAGCGCGTTCTGCGCAACCCGATCAAGCTCGACGGTCAACGGCTCGACGGCAAGGCGTGTCCGGCCCTGGGTGCCGATAGCTCGGAGTTGCTGCGCGAGATCGGTTACAGCCAAGCGCAGATCGCCAGCCTGCGCGCCGAGGGCGCGGTGTGAAGCTCGCAGGCATCAAGGTCCTCGACCTGTCGCTGTTCCTGCCTGGCCCGCATCTGACCATGATGATGGCCGACCACGGCGCGAACGTGATCAAGATCGAACCGCCGGGCGGCGAGCCGGTGCGTGAAATCGGCCTGCAGCAGGCCGGATTCAGCACCTGGTTTCGCAACACCCATCGCGGCAAGCGTTGTGTGATGCTCGATCTCAAGCAGCCGGAACACCAGGCCGCTTTGCTTGCTTTGGCCGCGGAAGCTGACGTGCTGGTCGAGGCCTTTCGACCCGGGGTCGCACAGCGACTGGGTATCGACTACGACCGCATCGCCGCGAGCAATCCGCGCATCGTGTATTGCGCGATCAGCGCGTTCGGCCAAAGCGGGCCACAAGCCGGGCGTCCCGCGCACGATCTGGCGATGCAGGCCGATGCCGGCGTAGTCTCGCTCAACCTCGGTGTCGATGGTCATCCCGCGCAGCCGCACATGCCGGTGGCGGACATGGCCGGCTCGCTGATGGCGCTGTGCGGCATCCTGATGGCGCTGTACCGGCGGCACGCCAGCGGCCGCGGCGACTACATCGATCTATCGATGCGCGATGCGCTGATGGCGTGGTTGCCGAACGTGGTCGGGCCACCCTTCGCGCAGCAGCGCGACCCGCTGGTCGCGCAAGAGCGCAGTTGGGGCGGCAATGCGATGTACCGGCTGTACCGCTGCGCCGACGATCGCTGGCTGGCATTGGGCGGGGCCGAACACAAGTTCGCCGACACCCTGTTCTGCGCTTTGGGCAGGCCCGATCTGGGCGTGCTGTGTCACCAGCCGCCGGGGCCGGGGCAGGATCCGGCTTGGCGCTTCCTGGCCGATACGTTTGCGCAGCGCCCGCTGGCCGCGTGGTGTGCGTTCCTCACCCCTCTGGATCTGTGTTGGGCCTCGGTCAAGACCCTCACCGAGGCCTTCAACGATCCGCATACGCTGGCGCGGAGCATGCTTTTTACCGACTCCAACGGCGGCCAGCATCTGGGCATTCCGATCAAGTTCCGCGATGAACCGGGCCGCATCGATCCGCATCTGGAACAACCCGGTGAATCGACCGCATCGATCCTTGCCAGTCCGCGTTTCGATTGACACGTCCGCCGATCCGGCGTGTGCGTTGCCCGCCGTCTGCGGCGCGCCGATGTCAGACTCGGTCGCGCTCAGCTTCGCTCATTCGATGTAGTGGCTAGTCCGGAGGATTCATGAACGCCCGAATCGGATTCGTTTTTGGTTGCACATTGCTGCTGGTTGGATGCGCCGCGGCGCCGGCACCGAACACGGCTGTGCGGCCCACTGCGCAGGCCTCGCTGGATGAGCAGCTGATTACCTTGATGGATTGGTTCCCCGGCGAGTGGGACAACAACGAGCAGCACTGGCAACAGGCGACGATCGACAAGAAGGAAAAGCCGATCGAACGTATTCACCATCTGTTCCTGCCGGTCGTGGTGCCGGCCATTGGGGAGCATGCGCTGTTTGTCAAACAGACATTGGATGACGATCCGGCAAAGGTCTATCGCCAACGCTTGTATGTGTTTTCGAACAACCCGGCTGAGAACGCCATCCAGCTGACCATCTTCGCGTTCAAGGACGAGGCGAAGTATGCCAACGCGTGGCGCGAACCCGAGCTGATCGCCGGGGTTGCCGGCGACGAGCTGGAAGCGCGACCCGGTTGCGAGGTCTACTGGGCATACTCTGGCGACCGCTTCGACGGCAGGATGAAGAAAGACGCGTGCCGCTTCGTGTCGGCACGGATGGGCGGCAAGGAGATCATCGTCAACGACGAGTTGATGCTCAGCCGCGACGAATTGTGGATCTCTGACGTGGCCAAGGACGCCGCGGGCAACTACGTGTTCGGCAACCTCGATGGGATTCCGCACAAGAACCGCAAAGTCGAGTATTTCGACGCCTGGGCCGCAATCAAGCGCCAAGGCAAAGACGCGCCGGCCGACAGCGCCGACTGGATCGGCATGCGCGGCATCGTGCTGCACAACGAAGGCGATCGGGTGCAGGTGGTCGACGAAAACGGCAACCCGGTGGGCTACACGATCGAGCTGGCCCGTTTGACCTACCAGAACACCAGCGCACCGATCCTCAAGCTCGCGGTGATCGACGACGCCACCGGCAAGTCGATCGCGTACACCTGGAACGAGCCGGACGGCACCCGGCTGGGAATCAACTTGGGCTGGTTCCAGACCGGGGTGGCGATCCGCAAGGAACGGGTCAATTTCGGTTGGTAAGCGGGCCGGCGCCGACCGTATCGGTGCGGGCTCACGCCGCCAGGCTCACCACCAGCGCCGCGCGATACTGTCGCCAGTTGATCGGGATCACGAACGAGCGCTCACCCAGGCGCAGTTTGCCGGCTGCCGGTCGGCCACTGAACACATCGGGCACCGAGATTGCGAAGTCGTGGCCGAACACCCGCCGCGCGTTGCCGGAGATGATGTTGGCCACCTCGCCCACCACATCGGCCATGTAGCGTCCGTCGATCTCGGTTTCGCCGTGGCTTAGCAGGATGTGGCGCAACATCGCGCTGGGCGCGGTGAAGTAGATGCAGCCGCGGCGCGCGCCACTGACGCCGATCAGTCCGGTGTAGTCCGAAAGCACGGCTTGGCCGCGCTCGGTCAGCAGGTACGGGGTACCGACGGCGGCTGCGCGAGCCACGCTGTTTTCGAAGTAGCGCACCGTGCCCTCGACCAGTACGTTGAGGTCGTTCTCATCCATGCGGCAGTGCTCTGATCATCAGCGTCAGGGCGTCGTTGAGCTGGGCGTCGGTGAAGGGCTTGAGCAGGAAGCCGTTGGCGCCGCGCTTGAGCGCCTCGATCGCAGTGGCTTTGTCGGCCAGCGCGGATACCACCAGAATGCGCACACTCGGCTGCAGCCGCACCATCTCGGTGGTAGCCCCAATGCCATCGAGCTGCGGCATGGTCAGGTCCATGGTGACCAGCTGCGGCTGTTCGCGCTGGAACACCGCCAGCGCTTCTACACCGTTGGAAGCGACGATCACTTTGCGCACCGAGCGCAGCGCGAGCGCGCGCTGGATGCGGTTGCGCGCGAACTGCGAGTCGTCGACGACCAGCAGCTTGAGGTGGGTGTTGGCAGTGACCGCCGGCATGCTTCAGGCCGCTCGCACCGTGGACGCGGCCGCATCCGGGAAGTGCACGCGGAACATGGTGTGTCGCCCCGCTGCAGTCGACAGCGATACCCGCCCAGCGTGCCGCGCGGTGAGGTGCCGCACCAGGTCGAGCCCGACGCCGCGACCAGCCGCATCGCCGGCGGTGGCCGTACTGAAACCTGGCTCAAATAAGAGTGCCGCCAGCTGGCGCTGGTCGAGTGCCGCAGCCTGGTTCGCGCTGTGCCGGCCGCTGGTCACAGCCTGCCGCCGCACCGCATCGAAATTGATGCCACCGCCGTCGTCGTGCACAACCAGGTCGTAGCCCGTGGAGGCGCGCTCGAACGCCACGCGCACGACACCGCGCGGCGGCTTGTCGCGGCTGATGCGCTCGCTCGGCGACTCGATGCCGTGCGCCAGCGCGTTGCGCAGCAGTTGGATGGCGATCTCCATGACGGGCTGGCGCAGGGCTGCGGGCACGTGCGCGTCGTCGACTCCCTCGCAGCGCAGCAGCGCCTGCTTGCCCAATTCGCCCGCGACCTGCAGGCACACCTGTTCGAGCAACTGCCAGTGATCGCTGGTGCGGGCAGCTGGGGCCGGACTGGCCGGACTGGCCGGCGCAATCGACTTCGGCGCGCTCGGATTGGGTGCCGAGGGCAGTCGATCGATCACGCGATGGATCGAGTCGAACTGCGCATACAGCTCATCCAGGCGTACGGTGACCGCAAGAAAATCATTGCCGGTCAACTGCGGCCGCGTACGCAAATCGGCCAGCTCGTGCTCGACGGCTGCTGCGCGTTGCACCACCAGCGACAGCGACAGCGCAGCCGCTTCGCTTTTGAGCGTGTGGATCGGGCGGAACACCTCGTTGACCGTAGCATGCAGGGCGGTACCGCCACGCGCGGAGTTCTTCAGCGCGCTGTTTGCCTCGTTGACCAGCGTCTGCCAGCGGGACAGGCGGTCGTGCACGCTGCCAGGCTCCAGGCGCAGCAACGCGACCAGCATGTCGAGCAGGCGCTCGAGTTGCGCATCGCGTTCGCCGGTTGCGGCCTCCAGCTCGCGCGACAGGCGCACCCTGTCCGTCACGTCGGTCACCGTCACCATCAGCTGCTCGGTGCGGCCTTCGCGACGCACACGCCGGAATCCGAAGCCGAGGAATCGGTTCTCCATCCGCCCACTTTCGGAAGGCAGAAGCACCTCGACCTCGTCGATCGGATTGAGGGCCGCGACCAGTTCCTCGTGCACGCGATCGCCGAACAGCACGGCGGCGAAATCGCGCGCGGTCGTGACCGTCTTGGCCGCCACCATGGTGTCGAGCAGTCCGAAGAAGTCGCGCCCGGCGAGGCTCGCCTGTTGCAGCATGGTGCCCAGTCGCGCCGAGTGGTTGGCGCCGATGCGACCCTGCCGATCGAGCAGGAACAGACCGGCCGGAACGGCTGCGAGGATTTCATCGGTCTCGCGCTTTGCCGCGCGTACGCGAACCAGCTCGCGCGAATACAGCCAGATCAGCAGCAGGAAGAATGCGATACCAGCCAGCCCACCCGCTCCACCGATCGTACGCAGGCGAGTGGCGCGCGCCAGCGAGTCTTGCCCGACCGCACCCAGCATCGCTGAGGTCATGCCGTTGAAGCGCTGCTCCGCCGAGGCGACTGCGCGCGCGGCCTCCTGCACGGTTTGCCGGTCCGGTACTGCAGTGCCGTTGAGCAGTGGCGTGATGCGGTCCGAGATCGGCTGCCATGCTGTCTTGAGATCCTGCGCGGCCTTGCGGGTGGCTGCGGTCAGCTGCTCGGGTTGGATCGTGACCTCGTTGCCGGGTGCGATCGCCGCCGTACCGCCCTGAACCAGCACGTCGATAAGCTGTGCCACCGATGCGAGATTACGCTGCAGCTCGCCGCGTGCACCAGCCGCGCCATCCGCCGAGGTGCTTGCCGATTCGGCCAGCCAACGAAACGTGCGCTGTGCGTCCAACCGCAGCTTGCCCGCCACCTGCACGTTGCTGCCATTCTTGAGAATCCCGCGCACGTCGTTGAATGTCAGCGCGAACAACACCAGCGCGAGCGCGATGAACGCAGTAAGCAGACGGGCGCCTGGCCCAAACCAGCGGAAGAAACGCATACAAACCCCTTCGACCCCGATCAGCGGAAACCGTCATGTGTGACGCGAGTCCCAAAATTTCAGATGCGCAGCGGGCGCAGTGTGATCGGTGTCACGGAAATCGGCGGGCGATGCACTGGCTGCGAAAGGGCTTCCCCGACGCGATTTCTTGGCATCGATGAGCGGTATTCGGAGGGGGATGTGCGGTGATCGATCGGCCTATCGGGATGCGCAGAGCCGCGCAATTGTCGCATCGCTTGTCGACGGTCGCGAATGGCGAATGCGACGGTGACCGGCTGCATCACGAGCGATTGTCGGGCGTCAACGCATCAGAAAAAAGCGGAAAGCCTCCACGCGTTAACCCATTGCCCATTCGCCATTCGCCGCTCTCCCAGCTATTTGCCATTCACCGAAACTACCGGATCACCGGCAAAGCTCGGCCCAGTGATCGCTTGCCAATCACGGCTGACAAACTGTTCGTCGATCAAGGTGCGCTGCACGATGCGGCCCTGTTTGTACCAGTGCCATACGCGATGCCGATGCTGGCCACAATCGGAGATCTGGATCATCTCGTACAGGCACAGATCGGGCTCGCCCTTGCGCTCCCAGTACAGCATCACGCTGCGATGAAAGTCGTCGAGACCGACCTCGGCAGCCCAGCCGGTGATCAGTTCGTTGTCGAAGATCACCCGCCCGTACTGGTATCCAGCGGCAAAATCGCGCACCTCGGTTCGGCCGTCGGGCCAACTGTAGTGATTGGTCTGGTGATAGGGATGCGGCCCACCGGTCGGGAACCGGCAAACCAGTCGCGAGCGATGCGCGTCGACCTGCTTGCCATCGGGATCGTAGTAGCGATACCAGCCGTCCCAGATGCCTTCGTGGCGGGCGAGGATGGGAAGGTGTTTGCGGAGATCGAGCATGGGAGGAGCCGGGAGTGGGAAGGGGAGAGTGGGAAGTGGCGACCTGCGACCTGCGACCTGCGACCTGCGACCTGCGACCTGCGACCTGCGACCTGCGACCTGCGACCTGCGACCTGCGACCTGCGACCTGCGAATGGCGAATGGCAAATGGCGAATGGGAAAGCAGCGTTCGCGACGACAACCCTGCTTGCCACGGACTACGGGCTTCCGCGCACTGACCGACTCCCGAACCCCGCTCTCCCATTCGCCATTCGCCATTCGCTGTCATCACCGAACTTACGAATGCCGCAACTCCTCCATCACCTGCTCCATCGGTTGATCGATGCCGCTGGCGCTGCGCTCGACCGATTCGTTTTCCTGCTGCACGATGCGCAGCACGCGGGCGATGTATTCCTTCATCCAGCGGGTGCGCTCGGCTTCGGCTTCGGGTTCGGCACTCCACCCATCCAGCTCGGCGCGGGTCAGCAGGCCCTTCGCTTCGATGAGGCGTTCCAGTGCATCCAGGCGCTGGCGGGTCACTGCGTGCTCCATCGCAATCGCCATCGCAATCGACAGCACGCGTTCGACGTCGGCGTCCTTGAAGAAGTAAGGACGCTTTCCGCGCGCTTTCGCGTTGGCCAGCGCGATGGGATCGATCGGCGGCGTGCTCATGCTTTCCACGCACCGAATGCAGTCCACAGCGCGGCACGGCCGAAGTCCTCTTTTTCGCCGCTGGCGACCGGAAAGATGCTGCGGTCGACTACACCGCGTAGCCGGGTTTCGAAATAGCGCTCCGGGTCGAAGCCGGCGGCCGCCATCATCGGCTGCAGCTCGTATTCGTGCATCACGCTCCAGAACGGCTCATTGTTGTTGTAGGCGTCCCAGTCGCGGATGAACTGCTCGTAGGGATCCATGCCCTGGTACTGCGGCTGTTCCAGATGCACGGTCAGCCCGCCTGGTGCGAGCATGCGCTGGATCTCGCCCAGCATGCGCGGCATCGCGGTGGCCGAGGTCTCATGCCAGAACATGCTGGTCATGATCAGATCGAAGTGTCCGTCGGGATAGTCCAGATGCTCGCCGTCGGCCTGGCTGAACTCGATGTTGTCGACGTGCATCGACTTCGCCCGTGCATGCCCATAGCGCAACATCGGCGCCGATACGTCCACGGCGACGATCTTCGCGTCGGCGAAGGCCAGCGCCAACGGCACCGTGTTGTGGCCGATGGTGCAGCCGATGTCGAGGATTCGCCGCGGCTTGAACTGCGGATGCTCGCTTGCCAGCCATTGCACCAGCGCCTGTCCGCCGCCGTCGTTGTAGCGACCCAGCATGCCGCCGGTGGTAGCGAAGATGCCGCTGTCGTAGTTGGCTGCGGCCGACACGTCGTTCGGCACTACTTCGGTGTGATAGCCGCCCGGCATGCAGTGGATGTCGACTGCACAGGCATAGCGCGGTACCTGCACGGTCGGGTCGAGCTTCAGCATCGGCGCATCGGCATTGAGCACGGCAGCGCGCTGGTTGAGCGCATCGAGCTGACGAAACACCAGCCCGCGCCCGGCCTGCTGGCGCATCTCCATGGAGCCTCGGCGCAGCGCGCTCCAGGTCTGCCAGGTCGCGTCGTGCGCCATTGCCTTGCGCACCTCGTGGCGCGTCTGCGGCGCGCGGCCGGCGGCTTGCTCGAATGCCGGCTTGACCTTGCTCTCATAGGCCTCGCGCACCTTGGGCAGCACCTGGCCGGACAGGAAGCCGTTGAGGTTGGCGAGGAAATCGAAACGGGCGATGTCGTCGATGCCAGCCTGCGGAAACACGGCGTGGCGTCCGACATGGGTCCAGCTGGGCGGCAGTTCGCGGGTGGTCATGGGATCCTCGACACGCATGATGGCGATAGGAAAGTGTGCAGCCGGATCCATGGCGGCGATGTGGAAAGGCGCATTGTGCTCGCGTGTTGCGTCTACGCGTCTGACATTGGTCGGTCGGTGGGCGTCGAATGGTGCGCCGCAACATGCATTGGTCCTGACCGGCTGCTAAAAACGTCTATTGATATAACGATATGTCATTTGGCATAGGCGCCGCAAACGCCCGCCACCACCGCTGCGGAGACCACAATGCCCCAGTTCCGACCCGCCATTGCCGCACTCGCCATCGTCGCTGTTTGTGCCAGCCTGCCGGCAGCTGCGGCACTGGATCTGAGCAAGCCCGAGGACAACCTCACCGCGCTGGTCAAGATGCGCTGTTCGATGGATCCCGCAGAACACGTGGTGACCTGGTGGAAAGGCACCATCTTCGCCCAGTTTCCGGCCAAGGCGCCGAGCGCGATCCTCGGTTTCGAGGGGTACAACATCTGTCGCATGGAGCCGACGGAAGACGGCAGCTGGCGCTTCATCTCACGCGAACTGAGCTTCTACCGCGACCTGAAGACCGGCGCTCTGATCGACAGTTGGGACAACCCCTTCACCAACACCAGCAACGCGGTGGTGCAGGTCGCCAACGACCCGGTCAACCACGTGTTCAGCAGCAAACGGCGCGATGGCGGACCCAATATCTATCCGTGGATTGGCGCGGGCAGCGACCTGATGATGACGTTCAACGTGCCGCTGACCTATCCCAATCCGCTGTCGCCGGCGCAGTTTCCCGAGGAGTCCAGCGGCGAGATGTATGTCGGGTCGGAGCACTTCATGTTCTTCACGCCGCGCGCGTCGATCGACGATGCCCAGGTCAGGAATGCACCGGCCAGCTACGGCTGGACGCGCATCGGTCCGTGGGTGCCGTGGATGAAGATGGGCACCCGCGAAGGCAACCTGCTGTACATCGCCCAGGGCCACAAGATCGCCGGAGTCGACGAGTTGCCGGACGACATGCAGGCCCTGATCAAGGCCAAGTATCCCGAGTACGCGCGCGCGCCGGATGCCTGGACGCAGCCCAATGAAACCAGCTGGACGTACTACAAGAAGTTGCAGGAAAAGGAGAAGGCTGCGGCCGACTCCGATGCGAAAGCCGGCTCCTAGGGCGGGCTTTGGTGCTGCGTGGCGCTGGCGAGAAAACCCGGGCGTGAGCACGGGTCGTGGCAAGCGCGCACCCCCATCCCACCCTCCCCGCGCAAAGGGGGAAGGAAATAGGCGGCGGTGTGACCGGCGTACTCGATCGCGGCGCGTAGCGGCCGATTCCGGCCCGCGCGCGCAAACGGCCCGTGCCGGGCTACAATAACCGGCACGCGCTCGTAGCTCAGCTGGATAGAGTACAGCCCTCCGAAGGCTGGGGTCGTGGGTTCGAATCCCGCCGAGCGCGCCATCTGACACCACGTTTCAGGATCCTCCGGCCGAGGGCCGGCGACTATGGCGGTTGCCTGCGGCAGCCGCGTCGGTACACGTCGAACAGGTGCGCCGGCAAGGCGGCAGTCAGCGCCAGTGCGATCCAGACTGCGGGGGCGCCGGTCAATGCGGCACGCAAGGCCAGCAGCAAGCATGCCCCTGCGACAAAGCTGGGGATGAGGTCGCGTGCTGCGATGCCACGCCCGGTGCGCTGGAAGTACAGCATCACTATCGATGCTTCGATCGCCAGCAGCAGCAGCGCGAGATCGACCACGCGCCCGGAGGCGATGAAATCAAGCATCGGCGCTCAGCGCCCCGGAAACGGCGCGTTCAGTTGCACGATGGTGAAGTTGAGGTAGGCCGCGAAACTGACCCACAGCAGGTACGGCACCAGCAGCAGGCTGGAAGTGCGCGAGTAGCGCCACATGAGGGCGATCAGTACCGCGATCGACAGCCACAGGAACGGGACCTGATACAGCGCGAAGTCGGGCCGCTGCAGGCGGAAGAACAGCAGGCTCCACATGATGTTCAGGCTCAGGTTGATTGCGAAAGCGATCAACATGCGGGTGCGTTGCGCGCGCGCCGGGGCGCGCTGCCACGCGAGCGAGGCCGCGATCGCCGCGCACGCATAGATGGTGGTCCAGACCGGGCCGAACAGCCAGTCGGGAGGTTGCCACGATGGCCTGACCAGCGCGTAGTACCACGGTCCGAGTTCGGTCGACAACGCGCCGGCGGCACTGGCAATTACCGCTGCCACGAATGCCAGCGCGATCGGTTTCCCGATCGCGGCGCGCGCCCGAATCACGTTCGGGCAAGACCGAACAGATGCGCGAGGTCCTTGAAGAAGATGCGCACGTGGGCCATCGGCTTCTTGCGCACCAACTCCTTGTTCATGTACGCCTCGAAGGTGAGGGTCTGCACGTCGCGATCCTTGCAGATGCTCACGAAACGCTCGCGGCGACCTTCGCTGGTGTACCAGAAGCGCTGCATGATGCCGAGCACCCAGAACACCTTGCCGTGCAGCTTCATGAAGCGCTTGCGCGCAAGCTTCAGTGAACGCACATCGCCGGTCTGCAACAGCGCCTGTACCGCTTGTGCGGCGAACTGACCACCGACCATTGCGTAGTAGATGCCTTCGCCAGACGCCGGCGCCACGACGCCGGCCGCATCGCCCGCGAGAACGACGTCCTTGCCATTGTCCCAGCGTCCCAGCGGCTTCATCGGGATCGGCGCGCCTTCGCGGCGGATCGTCTCGCCGTCCAGCCCGCTGGACTTGCGCAGCGCGGTGACGGCGTTGCGCATCGACCAGCCCTTGTGTGCGCTGCCGGTGCCGACGCTGGTGGTATCTCCGTGCGGGAATACCCACGAGTAGAAATCCGGCGACAGCGAGCCGCGGTACACCACATCGCAGCGTTTGGCGTCGAAATCACCATCGCTGGTCTGCGGCGAGCGCACGATCTCGTGATAGGCGAACACGTAGCGCATCTTGTCGGCGCCCTTGATCTGTTGGCGCGCGACTTCCGA
>JBBSDI010000062.1:0-13606 GCA_038249585.1 Lysobacterales bacterium
CGTTCATCACCGCCAGTTCCCACGCTCCGGGATCGCCGTCGCTGCCGGGAACGAACGGGGTGCCGGTTGGCGCCAGGTTGGTGTCGACCGATGGCTCGTTGAGATTGTTGAACAGCAGCCAGCGCCCGTCGCGGCTGAGGAATGGCTCCATCGGGTCGCCCACGTAACCAAGCAGGCGCACCGGCTGCGGATCACCGAACAGATCCGGCGGCGGCGTTTGGGCGCCGGCGGCGCACGAGACCATCGCCGCTGCGCATGGCGCGAGTGCGCCTGACCGTTTGGATGCTGATCGCTTCATTGCATGGACCTCAGCGCCGGGTGCCGGAACCATGGTGCGCGAAAGGGCATGCCCACCGCATCCGCACGATAACGGATCCGAGCTGCGCCATATACCGGGTATCGATGCGGTCGACACTGCGCGTTTGCGGCTGGACATACACCCAGGCGATCAGATGCTGCTGCACTCGCTGGCCCACCATCGCGATGCCGGGGCGGCGCTCAGCCAATACGCCGCCGTATCGCTGCAACAGTATGCGGCTACGCGGCAGGTACTGGCACTTTGTGCGCCGCAGGCTGACACGCCGCCAGCGCTGCTCGATTTCGCCTGCGGCTATGGACGTCTGTTGCGCATGCTGTCGCTGGCGCAGTCGCCAGAGCGGATCTGGGCGGCCGATATCCAGGCCGACGCGGTGGCGTTCGTGAGCGCGTGCTTGGGCGTGCACGGCCTGCCCTCGCATGCGCAGCCCGCGCGGTTCGTGCCGCCGCGGCAGTTCGATTGCATTTGGGTAGCATCGCTGTTCTCGCACCTCCCGGAGGCGCTGTTGCGCGCCTGGCTGCAGCGCCTGCTGGCGCTGCTCACGCCGACCGGCGTGCTGTGCTTCAGCGTGCGCGATGCAGCGCTGCTGCCGGCCGGTGTGTGCTTGCCGCAGAGCGGAATCCTGTATGCCACGGACAGCGAAAATGCCGATCTGGACCCCGCCATATATGGCACCGCCTTCGCCAGCGAGCAGTTCGTGCGCGCCGCGCTGCGAGACGCAGCGGGTGAGCTGCCCTGCGTGCGGTTGCCGCGCGCACTCGCGCAAGAGCAGGACTTGTACGTCGTGGCCCGCGATCCCCGCCGGCAACTGTCGGGGCTCGACGGATTCCGTCGCGGCCCGTGGGGCTGGCTGGACCGACGCAAACTCGACGCACGGGGGCTTGTTGTCCTGCAAGGATGGGCCGCATCCTTCGACGAAGGCGCGATTGCGCGAATCGACATCGCGGTCGATGACCAACGCCACACCTGCGGCAGTGGACATCCGCGTGCCGACGTGCGCGAGGCTTTCGACGATCCGCGCTTCGCCGATGCCGGTTTCGGGTTTTCGCTTCAGCTGCCGGCGGGCATTCGCGAAGTCTGGCTGGAAGTGAGTGCCTGCAGCGCGCGCGGCGAGCGCGCGCTGCTGTTCGCCGGACCCGTAGCGGCCGACGGGCACGTGTGACTGGGTGCCGTGCTGCGTCGATTGCGACCGGATCGCGTGCGGAAACCGACTGGCCGCACGGGTGCAGCGCAAGTGTTCAATCGGATCAATCGCCGGGATCGGAGCCCGGCGGCGGCAGCCCCTTGACCATGTGCAGCGCGGTCTCGATGCCCTGATAATAGCGCGGCGTGGCGTTGACTGGCTCGAATCCGAGCCGCTCGTAGAAAGCGCGTGCCGCATCGTTCGAGGCGCGCAACTCGACCTGTACCGCGTGGATTCCGGCAGTGCGCAGCGCGCGCTCGTGCCAGGCCAGCAATGCGGTGCCGATGCCCTGCCGCCGGCGGTGCCGGGCGACACCCAGCAGCAGCAGATGCGCACGATCGTCGTCGTAGCGCATCAGCGCAAAGCCGATCACTGCCACGCCATCGCGCGCGACCAGCACGTTGGTGTCGCGATCGCGCACGGCGCGCAGCACCCGCTGCGGCGTCCATGACCAGTGCAACAATCCTGCCTCGATCTGATCGCGCGAGATGCGGGCGATGGCATCGGCGTCGGCAGGGCGGGCGAGCCCGATGGTCGGATCGGCGATCACTGCGGTCGGATGCTCGTAGGAGAACGGATTGCCCGGTCTGAATGGGCCAGGCGCTGCCAAAGATGAGTGTAGCGAATCGACCCGCCCGCTTGCCCGGCACGCGATGCGCGCGTCCGCGCGACTACTGGTAACCCCGCGCCTGCAACGCAAACAGATGCGCGTAATGGCCCGCTTGCGCCAGCAGCTGTTCGTGGTTGCCGCGCTCGACGATGCGGCCGTGCTGGATCACCACGATCTGGTCGGCCATGCGCACGGTGGAGAAACGGTGCGAGATCAGGATTACGATGCGGTTGCGGGACAGTGCGCGGAAATGCGCGAAAATGGTGGCCTCCGCCTCGGCATCCATCGCCGCCGTCGGCTCGTCGAGCACCAGGATGTCGGCCTTGGAGCGCATGAACGCGCGGGCCAGCGCGATCTTCTGCCATTGCCCGCCGGACAGTTCGCGGCCGTCCTTGAACCACTTGCCGAGCTGGGTCTCGTAGCCGGCCGGCAGGCTGTCGATGAAGTCGCTCGCCATGCCCTTCGCGCTGGCCTCGCGCCAGCGCGCCTTGTCGTCGAAATGCGCGACATCGCCGGCGCCGACGTTTTCGCCGACCTGCAGCTGGTACCGCGCGAAGTCCTGGAAGATCACCCCGATGCGATCGCGCAGCGTCGCTTCATCCCAGTCGGCCAGGTCGATACCGTCGAGCAGCACGCGGCCGCTGTCGGGCGTGTACAAGCGCGTGAGCAGCTTGATCAGCGTGGTTTTGCCGGAACCGTTCTGGCCGACCAGCGCCAGCGATTCGCCGGGCCGGATATGCAGGTTGATCTGATGCAGGGTCGGCGACTCCGCACCCGGATAGCTGAAGCTGACGTCCTCGAAGCGGATGCCGTCGCTCGGATCGCTGCCCTTGAGCGCGGTTCCGGCATGCATCTTCACCGGCGTTTCGAGATATTCATAGAGCGTCGACAGATACAGATTGTCCTCGTACATGCCGCCGATCGACGACAGGATCGCCGAGACCGACGACTGCCCCTGGCGGAACAGCATCAGGTACATCGTCATCTGGCCCAGGGTGATGCGGCCCATGACGGTGGTGACGGCGATCCACGCATAGGCGCCGTACAGCGTGAGCGTGCCGATCAGCCCCAGGCCGAGTCCCCAACTGTCGCGACGTAGCGCCAGCGCGCGATCGGCGCCGTAGAGCTTGTGGAAGATCGCGCGATAGCGCTCCAGCAGCAGCGGGCCGAGACCGAACAGCTTGACCTCCTTGGCCCCGTCTTCGCGCGCGATCACGGTCTCCAGGTACATCTGCATGCGCGTATCCGGCGAGCGCCAGCGAAACAAAGTGAACGCATCGCCGGAGAACTTGGCCTCGGCGATGAACGCGGGCAGGCCGGCCGCGAGCAGCACCAGCATCGCCCACGGCGAGAATGCCGCCAGCAGGGCTGCGAAACTGAGCAGTGCGATCAGGTTCTGTGCCAGCCCGAAGGTGCGGGTGACCAGCGACAGCGGCCGGCTCGATGCCTCGCGCCGCGCGCGCGTGAGCTTGTCGTAGAACTCCGAGTCCTCGAACTGGGTCAGGTCCAGGGTCAGCGCCTTGTCGAGGATCATCTCGTTGACGCGCTGGCCGAGCTGGGCGCGCAGCAGCGACTGGCAGAACGACAGACCGCGCTGCGCGGCTGCCATCGCAGTCACCAGCGCGCCTTCCAGTGCCACCAGCCACAGCACCGCGGCGATGTCCGCCGCGCCGCCGGATCGGGTCAGCTGAGCGGCGGCGACCACGGCATCGACGATGTGCGCGCCGACCCAGGCGATCCCCGCCGGCAACAGGCCGGCGGTCAGCGTGAGCAGGGCGAGTGCGACGGTCAGCGTGCGATTGGTGCTCCAGACCAGGTCGACCGCCCTGCGGCTGTACTGGAAGGTGCCGCGGAAGCTGCGCGAAAGCTCGCCGTCGAGCTTTGTGGTTGGGCGATCTGGCGGCATCGTGGCGTGAGTCGATGGTGCTCGGCGGTAGCGGTCGGTGTCCAAGCCCGGCGTTCGTGGACTCGCCTGGACGTGCTGGTCTCAGGCAGGCGACTTTGACTGCTGTTGCCGTGACTGTCGACCGGCGCTGCACCACGTCGCGCACCCGGCACCCCGCGCGCGCGGCGTGCGGGCAGCGACGCTTGCCTTGCGGCAGCCGGCGCGAAGGCGGATCGCGATACTGCAGCGCTGCGCGACACTTGCCTACGGTAGACTCCGCACGCAGATACCTCGCGCGGATTTTGCCCGCCACTCGTCGCCATTCGGCCCAGGAGTTCCCATCATGAAATCCAGATTTGCCGCAGCCGCACTGTTTCTCGCCTGCCTGCCGTTCGCCAGTGTCAGCCATGCCGGTTCATGGGGTACCAGTGGGTACACCGGGCTCGGCTTCATCGACGAAGGCCAGTTCGACGACAGCTCGTTTTCCGGCAGCACCTCGCTGGTGTACTTCATCGGCCAAAGCTGGGGCATCGAAGGCGGCTATACCTCGTTTGGCGACTTCAAATCCGACTTCGACGCCGTGGGCGGGCGCGGCCGGGCCGAAGCTGGCATCGATGGATTCACGCTCGGCCTGAATTTCCTGTCCAACCTCAACGACGACTGGTATGTGTCCGGTCGGGTGGGCGCCTGGAAATGGGATTCCGACGTGAAACTTTCCGCGCCCGGCCTGCCGCAGATAGATGCCGACGGCGATGGCACCGACATCTATGTCGGCGTCGGTGCCGGGTGGCGCTACAGCGAACGTTTCGGGATTGGCCTCGGAGTCACCTACTACGGCGTCGATGTCGGCAACGGCTCGGACAACGCAAATACCGGCGTGTACATCATCGGCGTGAATACCAACTATCGGTTCTGAGTCGTCGCGATATCACTCGCCGAACGGGTACCGGGCGTGCGCCAGCAGGGCAGCGTCCGGTAGCTCGGCCGCATAGATTCGGCGCGCGATCGCAAGCCGACGCTCCTCGCGCGACAAGCCCGTAGGCAGCGAGGACGCGACGATCAACCGCGCGGTCTCGAACATGCCGGCGGCGATCTGCATCCGCTCGAGCGGCGTCATCGACGCATAGTGATGCGCGATCCGTGCGGCGATGTCCGGCGAGGTATCGTTCATGTCAGTTGCGCCTCAAGTTCAGGCGCAACGCCGAGTTCCTGCGCCCAGAGCCGCAGGTAGTCGATATCGACCGGCCCTGACAGGAGTTGCTGCACGTCGCGAGTCTGCATCTCGGACTTCGTGGTGTTGGCCCATACGAGTTTCGAGAGGATAAGGTCTTCAAGGCTCACGATCCACGTCCGCAGCTCGCCTAGATGGACTTCGCGCCGACGGGCGAGTTCCAACACGCGATAGGGTGTCGATTTGCGCACGATCAGGTCGATCTTTATTCCGCTGGCGAAGTGCATGAGGTTGAACAGACTCTGGGCGTTAATCGCCAGACGAACGAGGTCCGCGTCGATGTAGTACCCATCCGCGAACGCTGCCGTCAATGCGGCTGCCCGGTTGGCGTCAACGGAAACGACGATATCCAAGTCTCGGGTCATCCGCGGCGTCGCATAGAACGCCAGCGCAAACGAACCTGTCAACATGAATGGCAGGTCGAGCGCGTCGAGGCGCGCGCTGACATCTGCCAGAACCTCGATTTCGCGTGATGGGAACATCAGCGCACCGCACGGACTGGCGGGAGTTCGCAAACGTACAGGCACGTGTTTGGCCAGTCGATTCGCCCACAGTGCCGACTCACGGGGTACGCCTCGCCGTGCAGTCGGGCCGGACACCACCCGAACCGCCCCTTTCGAACCTCAGGATGTTCGCCATTGTGCCCTCCTGTGGTGGCGATCGCTCCGAACTCAGTTCCGTATTCAACAGGTAGTGGGTCATTGCTTCAGAACTGCTTCCCGGAACAACTCCGGCGGGATCGGCACACAAGTGTGTCGAGCTCCGGAGCGTGTTCGTTGTTCCACGAATCCGGGGAATCCCACAAGCGACCCCACAAGCTGGGAAAAAACGTCGGCAGCGTTAACAAATGCTTCTAAATCATTCTGTGAGTCGGATGGGGCGCCGTGTGCCAATCGTGCGCGATCGTCCCTCCAACGTCGCGCCTGCTCAGATGTGATGACGCCCGCCTCGGACAATTCGCGAAGTGCGTTATACGGCGTCGACGCGGCCAAACGACCGACAGCATTGCAGCAAGAATTCCACGCCAATTCGGAAAGCTCATTCTTGATGGTCGCAAGTGCATTCTTGTAGCCGCCCGCCTGGGCATCCGATATTGGTGGTGTTCCCCGAAAGTACGAATTGACCAGCGCTTCGACCGCTACGTTCGCTAGCAGCGCCCGAGTTGAGATGTAGTCCGTCCGCAGAGCGGCGTGGAACTCGGCGACACAACGCGCAAGAGCAGACCTCCGCGTGCCGCTTGTTGAACCCAAGAAATAACGCAGCATGTAGTGCAGAAGTATCCACGCATTTCGCGACAACGCGTGATCTGAGCCGTGTGGGACTGGGGCCCACATGGAGGACCCAGAGTCTCGAGCGCGAAAAACCCGCGTAGTGCATCTATCATGATTCCAGAATCGCATGAATCTGGCGAAAGTGCGGCGGCCATTGAGGAATCCAATAGCGTCCAAAAGACAGCTCAATAGCGAGTCAGTATCGTAGAAGGTTTGGTCAACCTGATCGACGCGGATAGCTCGAAACCTCTTTGATCTTTTGTGCGTCAGCCGCAGTCCTTCGGTCAATAGTGATCCACTTTCCTGAGCTTGAACCAATATTGGCCCGTCAAAGGCCCCTGAGACGATGTCACCGGGCGGAATGTAGGTGCCGGCATCCACCACGAGCTCTGTGACGGCAGATCGAGAGGCGTTACTTGATTGGAAGGTTGCCGAAACATAGTACGGCGCAAGCCGGAACGTGGCGGTGTCTGCTTGGAGGTCGAACCGTCCGTCCTCAGTCCGTTGACATCGTGCTATCCATCGAACCTGATCGTCCGCCATCGCGCTAAGCGTCAGCAGCCCGTTTGACGCCGCGAAGTTGTGCTCAACCAAGCGGGAGAGCCCACCGGAACCCGGTTGGACGACTACAGACAGTTCGAAACCCATTGCGGGGTTCAGCTCAAGATGCGCTACGCATGGAATCTCAGCAGTAGCAGTATGCCCTGAGGTTTCCACGAGCAGTGTTGCTGACGCGAAGTTGAACTGTGCGTGCAGGTCGTCAAGCGAAGAACAGTTGTCGAGCAAACTACCTGTCCAGATACTGCTCGCTGGTCGGCCGGTCATGCGCCACCAGCCTCACGCCGCAGCCTGCGCCGCTGGCGGATTGCGCCATTGCGCGAGCAGCATGTTCCACTGCTCGCGTGCCGCCTTCAGGTGCTGCTCCTTGACGTGGCCGAAGCCGCGGATGTGTTCGGGGATCTGCGCGAGCTGCACGGCAAGGCGATGGTTGTCGCGGTTCAGGCCACCGATCAGCTCCTCGACCGTGACGGTGTAGTCGACGATCAGCTGGCGCTCCATCCGGCGTTCATCGGTGCGCCCGAAAGGATCGAGCGCGGTGCCGCGCAGGAACTTGAAGTTCTTGAGCAGCTTGAACGCGTGGCGTATCCACGGGCCGTACTCGGACTTGAGCAGGTTGCCGTCGGCGTCCTTGTTCGAAAACAGCGGCGGCGCGAGATTGAAGTGCACCTTGAACTCGCCGTCGAAGGTCTTGCCGATCTGCGCCCAGAACTCGGGCTGCGAATACAGGCGCGCGACTTCGTACTCGTCCTTGTAGGCCATCAGCTTGAACGCGTAGCGCGCGACCGCTTCGGTGAGGGTGGTGGCGCCGGGTGTTTTCGACTGTTCGGCGCTGCGCACCCTGGCGACCAGGTTGAGGTAGCGCTGGGCGTAGTCGGCGTTCTGGTAGTCGGTGAGGAACACCCTGCGGCGCGCGAGCATCTCATCGAGCGTGGTCGACAGATGCTGGTCGTTGATGGGCAGGCTTGCGGCGGACGCCAGCCCCCCCATCCCCGGCGCTTGCCCCGCGAAGCCGGGAAGGGAGGAAGCCGCTCGCGCATCGATGCTCGCGGCGGTGTTGTCGTCGAGCCCGGCGGCCCTGCGCACGAAGGCAAGGTCGTGGGCGGCGTAGCGGCCCCAGCTGAACGCGCGCTTGTTCATGTCGATGGCCGCGGCATTGAGTTCGATCGCGCGGGAAAGGGCATCGAGCGAGACCGGCACCAGGCCTTTCTGCCAGGCATAGCCGAGCATGAACAGATTGGTCGCGATCGAATCGCCGAGCAGGGTGGTGGCGATCGCGGTGGCGTCGATCAGTTCCGGCGCCACCCCGCCGCTGGCGTGGCGCACGGCATCGACGATCTGGGCTGCGGGGAACTGCATGTCGGGCTTGCGGGTGAAGCTGCCGGGCATCGCCTCATACGTGTTGAGCACGACCTTGGCGCGACCCTCGCGGATCTTCGACAGCGTCCAGTAGTCGTTGACCACCACCATGTCGGCACCGAGCACCAGATCCGCCTCACCGGCGGCGATGCGCACGGCATGGATGTCCTTGGGCTCGCGCGCGATCCGCACATGGGTGGTGACCGCACCGCCCTTCTGCGCAAGTCCGGTCTGGTCGAGCACGGTTGCGCCCTTGTTTTCCAGGTGTGCTGCCATGCCCAGCAGCGCGCCGATGGTGACCACGCCAGTACCGCCGATGCCGGTGACGATGATGTTGAACGGTTCGGCGAGCGTGGGCAGCGTCGGCGCAGGCAGCACCGAGAAATCGACCTCGGCGGAAACGCCCTTGGACTTCTTCAGGCCGCCGCCCTTGATGGTCACGAAGCTGGGGCAGAAGCCCTTCACGCAGGAGAAGTCCTTGTTGCAGCTGGACTGGTCGATGCTGCGCTTGCGGCCGAATTCGGTTTCCAGCGGCAACAAGGAGACGCAGTTGGATTTCACGCCGCAATCGCCACAGCCTTCGCAGACCAGCGAGTTGATGAAGATGCGCTTGGCCGGATCGACCATCAGCTTGCGCTTGCGGCGACGGCGCTTTTCGGCAGCACAGGTCTGGTCGTAGATCAGCACCGACACGCCCTCGACGTCGCGCAGGCGCCGCTGGGTTGCCTCCAGCTCGTCGCGATGCAGGAACTCCACGCCGTCGGGGAAGATCTCGTGGCGCGACCATTTTTCGATGTCGTCGCTCATCACGATGATGGTCTTGACGCCTTCGGCACGCACCTGGTGGGCGAGGTCGGGCACCGTCAGGGTGCCGTCGAGCGGCTGGCCGCCGGTCATCGCCACCGCATCGTTGTAGAGGATCTTGTAGGTGATGTTGACCTTGGCCGCGATCGCCTGGCGAATGGCCAGCGAACCGGAATGGAAATAGGTGCCGTCGCCGAGGTTCTGGAACACGTGCTTTTCGTTGGTGAACGGCGCCTGCCCGCACCAGGTCGCACCCTCGCCGCCCATCTGGGTGAAGGTATCGGTGCGGCGGTCCATCCAGGTCACCATGTAGTGGCAACCGATGCCACCGAGAGCGCGCGAGCCTTCCGGCACCACGGTGGAGGTGTTGTGCGGACAGCCCGAGCAGTAGTGCGCGGCGCGCGGGAAGTTCGCGCGCGGCAGGGCCAGTTCGGCTTCCTTGGCGTGGATGAAGGCCAGTCGATCCTTGATCGCATCGCTGGTGAAAAAACGCGACAGCCGCTTGGCGATCACCAGCGCGATCATCGCCGGGGTCAGCTCGAAGGTGCTGGGCAGGATCCAGTTGCCGGCCTCGTCGTACTTGCCCACCACCGAGGGACGGATGCCCTGATCCCAGTTGTACATCGCCTCTTTCATCTGCGACTCGATGAAGGAGCGCTTTTCCTCCACCACGATGATGTCTTCGAGGCCGCGCGCGAAAGCGCGGATGCCCTCGGGCTCCAGCGGCCAGGTCATGCCGACCTTGTACACGCGGATGCCGATCTCCTCGCAGTCGCGGCGCGTAAGGCCCAGGTCTTCCAGCGCCTGCAGCACGTCGAGGTAGCTCTTGCCGGTGGTCACGATGCCCAGCCGCGCCTTCGGTGAGTCGATCACCACGCGATCGAGATGGTTGGCGCGCGCGAACGCCACTGCCGCATGCATGGCGAACTGGTGCAGGCGCATCTCCTGGTCCAGCGGCGGGTCCGGCCAGCGGATGTTGAGCCCGCCCGGCGGCAGCATGAACTCCTCCGGCAGCACGATCTTCAGCTGATGCGGATCGACGCTGACCGAGGCCGAGGATTCGACCGTCTCGGCGATGGTCTTGAAGCCGACCCAGCGGCCGGTGAAGCGCGACATCGCCCAGCCGAGGATCCCCATGTCGAGGATGTCCTGCACGCCGGCGGGATTGAGCACCGGCATCATCGCCGAGACGAACTCCAGCTCGGAGCCGTGCGGCAAGGTCGACGAGCGGCTGGCATGATCGTCGCCGGCGAGCGCCAGCACGCCACCGTGCCTGGAGGTGCCGGCCGCATTGCCGTGCTTGAACACATCGCCGCTGCGGTCCACGCCCGGGCCTTTGCCGTACCACATGGCGAACACGCCATCGTGTTTCGCATGCGGGAACAGATTGGCCTGCTGCGAGCCCCACACCATGGTCGCGGCGAGATCTTCGTTCAGACCCGGCGTGAACTCGATCTGGTAGGCCTTGAGGTGTTTCTTCGCGCTCCACAGCGCCTGGTCGAGCCCACCCAACGGCGAGCCCCGATAGCCGGACACGAAGCCACCGGTGTTCAGACCTGCCGCCTTGTCGCGCAGCGCCTGCATGATCGGCAGGCGCACCAGCGCCTGGATGCCGCTCAGATAGATGCGGCCTTCCTGACGGGTGTATCGGTCGTCGAGGGTGTAGGTCAGATCGACGGGTGGCTTGATGATGGCGGCCATTGCGCGGATTCCGGATGGGTCGGTGGCAAAAAAGGTGTCGCGGGTCGGATCAGAGTGTTCGCGCGGCGCGCCGCGGGCGCGTGGGTTGCGTGCCAGCGGTGCCGCGCGCCGCGTCGTAGCGCGGTCGACCCTCGGCGATGCGTGCGGGGTCGGTGAGCACCTCGACGCCGGCCTGCGCACAGGCCGAGAGCAGCTCTCGATCGAGCGTGGCCAGCGGCAATCCGCGGCGGCGCGCGCAATCGAGGTAGGCGTAGTCGTAGCTGGTGAGCCCCAGCTGGTAGGCCGCCTCGGCGTATTCGAGCAGGCTGGGCTCGGCGCCGTCGTAGGCGATCGGAAACTGCGCGCCCTGCGAGACCAGCGCGCGGAACTGCACATCGTCGAGTCTTCCGCGACGGCGCGCGGTCAGCGCCACGTTGGCGAACTCCACGCGCAGTAGTCGCGGCGCCACCAGGGTCAGCGCCGGGCACTGCTCGCGGACGGCGGCCGCCAGCGGACTCTGCTCATCGGGCAGGAACACGCCGGCGACGATGGTGCAGTCGACCACGAACGTGGCCGGCAGGCGGATCAACGCAGGCATCAGCGGCGGCCTTCCTTGCGCCACTCAAGAATCTCGTCGACCGTGGTGCGGCTCAGACCCGAGGCAGCGCGGGTTTCCTTGATGTCGCTGATCAATGCGCGGATCCGCGCCTGTTCGTCGTCCGCACGCATCGGTACCAGCCGTGCGATCGGCTCGCCGTGGCGGGTGATGGTGATTTCCTCGCCGCGCTCGACCATGTCGAGCAGCTCGCTGAGTTTGGTCTTGGCCTCGAAGGCGCCGACGGTGGTCATCTGCGATACACCAACTGGTTGACTGGTTGGCATAGTAGCGACTGCAATCCGGCAGTGCCAGTGAGCGTCTGGTCTGTGCAGCTACCGGCGCCGTCGACACACCTACCCCGCATGCGCTGTCGACCGGCAACACGCAGGGCCTGATCAAGGAGGTCTACCAGGACCTCGACTGCGCCAATGGCTCGGTGTTCTTCGGCACCTGCGCGCTGACGGGATACACGCCGGTGCTGTTCCCGGCGCCGGCAAGCGCGCCGGAGATCGTGATCCGCCTCGCGCGACCGGTGTCGATCTTCAGCGGCAGCTTCGAGCAGTAGGCGAGCCGCGGAGCACGCTACGCTGGCGACGTTCCGACCCGGAGGCCGCCCGATGGCCAGCGACACCCCGCCACGCCTGCACGTCGAGGACACCGGCGGTCCCGGCCCGGTCGTGCTGTTCTCGCACGGCCTGCTGTGGGACGCGCGACTGTTCGCGCCGCAGATCGCCATCCTGCGCGAGCGCTACCGCTGCATCGCCTGGGACCATCGCGGCCAGGGCCGCAGCGAGGTCACTGCCGGCGGCTACGACATGGACACGCTCGCGGCGGATGCTGCATCGCTGATCGAACGGCTGGGCGTGGCGCCGGTGCACTTCGTGGGTCTGTCGATGGGCGGCTTCGTCGGCCTGCGGCTGGCGATCCACCGACCCGGGCTGTTGTGTTCGCTGACCCTGATCGACACCTCGGCGGAAGCCGAGCCTGTCGCGAACGTGCCGCGCTACCGGCTGCTGAATCTGGTGGCGCGCCTGTTCGGGCTGCGACCGGTGATCGGACGCGTGATGCCGATCCTGTTCGGTCGCACTTTTCTTGCCGATCCCGCGCGAGGCGCGCAGCGCGCCGAGTATCGCGCGCGACTGATCGCCAATGATCGACACGGCATCACGCGCGCGGTGCGCGGGGTGATCGAGCGCGCGCCGGTCGAGGCGCTGCTGCACAGGATCGCCATGCCGAGCTTGATCCTGGTCGGCGACGAAGACGTGGCCACGCCACCGGCGCGGTCCGAGGCGATGCATGCCGCGATTCGCGGATCGACGCTCGAGCGCATAGCGAAGGCCGGGCACACGTCGACGTTGGAGAATCCGGCTGCGGTGAATGCCGCGCTGGTCGCATTCCTCGCAGACGTTGCTCAGCGACGCTGAGGATCGAGCGGCGTCAACGGTTTGGAAACGAGCGATATGTAGACTCCACGTCACGCTCCCTCGACACAGGAAGTCCGCCATGAGCCATCGGATGCACGTTGCAATCGTGATCGGCGCCATGCTCTGGTCCAGCGTGGGCTTCGGGCAACGGCAACCGACGCTGCCGGCAGCCAGCAGCGCGCGGTCGCCGCTACCCGCCGTGGGTCCGTATCGCGATCCTGATCTGGCCGCGCGCCCGATGCGCAGCGCCAACGCACTCGATACCCGGCAAACCACGCAACTCGGCGCAGAGCTGGCCGGCACACCGGATAACGTGGCCGCACTTTCGTCGCGCGCCTGGCTGCTCGCGCAGCAGGGCCAGCGCGCGCGCGCGCTGGCCGATATCGACGCCGCGCTGGCGCTCAGTGCCGATCGGTTGATGCTGCATCGACAGATATTGTGGGGTGCGGGCTGGGTGGCGCTGGCGTTCGGCGATGGCGCGCTGGCCAACGACTACTGGGACCGCAATCTGGCGCTGGTGGATTCGCGGCCATTCTGGGTTCCGTACAGCCGCGCCACGGCTTTTGCGATGGCCGGCGATCTGGGCACCGCGGTGAACTGGTACGCACGCGCGGCGGCCGACATGCCGCAGCGCTGGGGCAACGAGCGCGGCATGCGGCAATACACCCGTCACTGGCAGCCAGCCGA